>NZ_LAVM01000088.1:0-22816 GCF_001083815.1 Nocardiopsis sp. SBT366
GGGTGGGGGGCGGTACCGACAGGGCCTGAAGACGCAGTCCGCAGACGTCACAGAAGTCGTTGGCCGTGGAGTGGTGCCCCGACGGGCAGCTCGGCATGGTCCCTCCTACCCGGGTCCGGGGGCGCCGCCGGGTGCCGGTCCACCCGGGTGGGGGCGGGTCCGTACGGTCCGGGTCGAGTTGGTGTCGAGGGTCATCTCGTCGACCTTGTCGACGCTGGTCCTGAGCCGCACGGTTCCGGTGGCGGCGTCGACGACGTCGACGACGCGGTCGAGGAGCCTCGCGGTCTCCTCGTTGCCCGACTCGTGTGCGAGCGCGACGGCCCGGCCGAGCCTGGTGGTGGCGGTCGCGTCGTCCCCCTCGCGACGGGCGTCGAGCCCGTCCTGGATCGCCTGGGCCAGTTCGACCTGGCCCGTGTAGTGGGCCACCCGGGGGTTGATCTCGGTGGCCCTGTCCTCGTCCGACGTCCATTCGGTGAGGATGTTCCCGGAGGCGAGGACCTGGTCCTGGGCGTCGCCCTCTCCGGGCAGCACCACCCGGACCCAGCCCGCGCGCAGCTGGCGGCCCGGGTCGCCCGGCCGCACCTCCACGCACACGTGGTAGTCGCGGCTCTCCGTCCCCCAGGAACCGGTGGGGTAGTCCCCGGCCTGGGCGACCCGCTCCACGGCCCGGTGGGTGAGGTCCCGGACGGTGGGCGCCACCTGCTTGACGTAGCGCACCACGGCGTTCTGCGGGGTCCACAGGCGCAGCGCCACGTCGGCCACCGCTTTCCCCATGGAGGCCTGGGCCATCGCCCGGAAGTCCGCCTCCAGATCGGCGGGGTCGGCGACGATGCCGGGGCCGCCGCCGAGCAGCGCGGCGTCGATACGGCGCAACTCCTCCACCTTCCAGTCGGTGCCCACGCCCCGGCAGTCGCACACGAAGCTGCCCTCGAGCCGTCGGAGCACCCTCTCGAAGACCTCGGACATCTCGTTGTTCTGACCGTCGGTGAGCAGGATTGCGTGCCGGATGCCGTCGCCCGCGGTGTCGAAGAGCTCGGCCGCCCTGAGCAGCCAGTTCCCCATGCGCGTGCCGCCGTCGGCGCGGAGCCGTCCCACTGCCTCAAGGGCCGCGGCCCGGGTCGAGGCGTCCACCTCCACCAGGCGGGCGGACTCGGGGAAGACCATCTCGGCCTCGCGGTGCCCGGCCACGACGGCGAAGCGGACCCCGTCGCGCAGGGTCTCGATGGCCGCGCGGGCCGCCCGCTTGGCCGCGTTGATCTTCTCCCCGTACATCGAGCCGGAGGTGTCGACGATGATCACCTCCGAGGCCCGCACCGACGAACCCACCAGCACGGGGCTGTTCGAGGTCACGCTCACCACGGCGTGCACCTCCGTCCCGCCCAGCGGCAGGTACGGGTTCTGGTCGATCTCGACGCGGAACTCGGGCTCGGCGGAGCGGTCAGACCTGTCCGGCACGGGGACCCCCTTGGTCGGTGGGCACGGGAACGACGACGACGGTGATGTTGTCCTTGCCACCGGCCCGCAGCGCGAGGCTGACGTAGGTGCGGGAGGCCTCCCACGGTGCGCTCGACGCCCCCGGCACCGCCTCGGTCAGGTCCCGGGCCTCGGGGTAGTAGTTCCACAGGCCGTCGCTGCACAGCAGGACGGCCCCGGGGCCGGTCGGGGTGACGGTGGAGATGTGCGCGTCGATCTCCCCCGAGTCCGCTCCCATCCAGGCGATGAGCGCGTGGGCGTTGGCCGAGCGCATGGCCTCCTCCCGGGAGAGGGCGCCCATCTGCACCATCGCCTCACTCCAGGAGTCGTCCCGGGTGAGCAGGGCGGAGGCGCTGGAGGCCGGACCACCGGAGATCCAGTAGGCGCGGCTGTCACCGACCCAGCCGACCGTGACGGCGCCGCTGACCGGGTCCACCACCGCGGACACGAAGGTGCAGGCCGGGGCGGAACTGGGTGAGTCGGCGATCGCGGCCACCGCCTCGGCCGCGCGGGTCATCGCGGTGGCGGTGGCCTCGCGCGGGTCCGCGCCCCGTCGCACGCGTTCGGCGAGCACCGTCGCGCCCGTCTCGGCGGTGACCCGGGAGGCCTCGTCAGAGCGGGGGGAGCTGGACACCCCGTCGCAGACGACGGCCACGACGGTCCCGGCGGCGTGCGGCGCGTCGTCCTCGACGACCCGGACGGCCATGGCGTCCTCGTTGCGTCTGTGCCGCAGGCCGCGGTCGCTGACGCCGAAGGCTCGCGGGGTGCGCACCTCGACGTGGTCCCGGCCGGTGGGCTGGAGGAAGCCGCACTTCTCGCAGTACCCGTCCGCGACCCGTCCGGGGCACCACACGCACAGGTCGGGGTCGTCCACCGAGACCGGTTCACTGCCCACGGCGGGCGGCGGCCAGTCGGGGACCACGCTCGGCGACGGCGACGGCTCGGCGGGGGCGGGGTCCCGGCGCACCGGCTGGGTGGCCTGGGAGTCGACGTCGTCCCAGTCCGACCCCGGCGCCTCGTCTGCGCCGGACGGGACGGGCGCGGCGGACGCGGCCGACTCAGTGGGGCCCGACGCGGAGACGGCGGGCGCGGCGGACACGTCGTCGACGGCGCCTTGCAGGCTCACCTGGGGCGCGGTGGGGGCGCCCTCGGCCGGGACCAGCCCGGGGCGTTCGACCGTCACCGTCTCGTCCTCCGCGGACACGACCCTGCGGAAGGTCCCGGTCATGCTCGCCTGTGGCGTGGTGGGGACGCGGTCGGGCGGGCCGCCCTTCCCCGCCCCGGAGCGCGCGTCCACCGGGAGGGTACGGCCGCAGCCCTCACAGTAGAGGTCGCCCTTCGACACCGTTTCGGCGCAGGCAGGGCAGGTCCGTACCTCGGTCATCGCCGTTCCTTCACTTCTCACAGCAGTGTCACGGGGCGGAGGGAGTTCGCCCTGTCGATGAGCTCGTGGCGTTCCGGCGTCCGGCTGGAGCGGTGGGCCAGGGCCCGGTACCGGCGCTCCAGGTTGGCTCGGACGCCCTCCTCGGTGAACTCCCCACCGAGGAGCCGCTGGCCGGCCGGGGCCGCGCCGCCCGCCCGCAGCCAGCCCAGGGCCGCTTCGAGGACACGGGTGGCGAGCCGGTCGGCGGACTCGCTGTCCAGCCCGATCCGGTCGAGTCGTTCCCCCGCGCGCACGTGGTCGGCGCCGTCGGTGGCGCCGGTGGCGAGCGCGGCGATCAGCGCGGTCTGGGCGTGCACGTAAAGGCTGGACAGCTCGGGTACGGCGTCCAGGACCCGGATGGCCGCGGCCCGGTCGCCCTGGGCCAGCCTGACCCTGGCCAGTCCGAAGGCCGCGCTCACGTACGAGTGGTCGGTGGACCACACCGTGGAGTACTGGCGGGCGGCCGTCTCCAGGTCCCCGGTCCGCTCACAGGCCAGCGCCAGACCGAGCTTGGGCGCCACCTCCCCGGGGAGGTGGTCGAAGAGCTCGTCGAAGTGCCCCCGGGCTCCCTCGAAACTGCCGGAGCTCAGCTCGGCGACGGCGAGGTACCACATCGTCCGCCAGTCACCGGGGATCGCGGTGCTGAACTGCTGGAGGGCGTCCAGGGCCTCGCCGTGCCTGCCGACCGTGATCAGGGCCCGGGCGAGCATCAGGAGGGTCTCGGGGGACGGCGTCTGGGCCGCTCGCAGGGTCGGGATGAGTTCGGCCGGGGACATGCCGCCGAAGCTGCGCAGGAGCTGGGCCGCTGGGTCGGACGGGTCGATGAGCGGGGCGGGCAGCATCCCCGCGGACTCGGTGGGCGGTGGCGGACTCAGCATGCGGTCGGCGTTGTGCGTCCCCACGTCGGAGACCAGGGTGAAGCTCTCACCGCCGAAGAGCACCGATGCCGCCGGGTGCGGGGTGCCCTCGATGTCGGACAGGACCTCGCGGAGCACCCCGGTGAGCTGGTCGGCCATGTCCCCGGCGTCGTGGAAGCGGGCCTCCAGGTCGATGTTGGTGGCCCGGCGCAGGAAGCGGTCGTAGGACTCGAACCGCTGGAGCAGGGGCACCTCGTGCCGGTCGGGGATGCTGTGCGGGTGCTGGCGCATGAAGCTGAAGTGGAAGCTGAGCACGGCCAGGGCCCGGCCGACCGAGTAGAGGTCGGCGCTCACCGTGGGGCCCGGTCCGCGCAGCTCGCCCTCGGGCACCCGGTAGCCGGGGGTCGTGTAGACGGGGCTGAGCGTGTCGTCCATGCGCCGGACGCCACCGAGGTCGATGAGCTTGATCAGCTCCTCGCTCTGAATGACGTTGTCCGGCTTGAAGTCGCAGTAGAGCAGGCCCCTGGAGTGCAGGTAGCCCAGGGCGCGCAGGCACTCCAGGCCGTAGGCGATCACCTGGCCGAGGGGGAGGACCTCCTCGGCCGAGCCGTTCGCCCGGCGTTCGACCAGCAGTTCCCGCAGGGACTTGCCGCCCACGTACTCCATGACGATGTGGCCGCCCGGGATTCCGGTGCGCGGATCCGGGTGCTGGGAGAAGTTGATGATCTTGACGATGTTGGGGTGCTCGACCTCGGAGAGGAACGCGCGCTCCGCCGCGGCCGCCTTGTGCGCCTCGGCGTCACCGGCGTTGAGCAGGCCCTTGAGGACCACCCAGCGGTTGTTGACGTTGAGGTCACGGGCCAGGTAGATCCACCCGAGGCCGCCGTGGGCCAGGCAGCCGAGCACCTGGTACTGGCCGCCCACCACGTCGCCCTCGACCAGCTTGGGGGTGAAGGAGAACTGGGTCCCGCACTGACGGCAGAACCCCTCGGTGCGGCCCGGTTGTTCACCGCGCGACCGGCCGACCTTCTCGGAGCAGTTGCCGCAGAACCGGTTCTTCTCCGACACGACCGGGTTGGTCATGATCGCGTCGGAGGGGTTGTGGGCCGGGACCAGGGGGACCTGGAGCAGGCCGAGGCCGAGCATGCCGCGCCGGGCGCCGCGGCCGGAGCCGCCGCTCCCGCTGGGCGAGGTACCGATGGTCCCGGAGCCGCTGCTCGGTCCGGACCGGCCGGACAGGCGGATGTTCCCCGAGCTGATCGGGTGGGAGTGCACGGCCGCGTCGTCGCCGTCGGAGTCCCGTGTGGAACCTCCCGAGGAGGCACCCGAGGAGGGGACGGACGACGCGTCGGAGCCGCCGACGGTCCACCGCCGACCGGGGGCCCGGTGGGGCGCGTAGGAGGGCTGGGTGCGCTCGTCGACGGGGTCCTGGTTCCGGACGGCCGCGCGCCGCGGTCCGGACACCGGCGGACGCGGCGCCGTTGGGGTCGGGGAGGGAGGGCGTACGCCCACCGGGGCCAGTCCGCACACCACGCAGAAGCCGTCCTCGATCTGGCCCTGGCAGCCGGGGGAAGTGCACATGGTCATCTAGGTCACACCACCATCAGTCTCGCCGTCAGACGCCCCGTATCCCGGTCTGGTTCTGTCGTCCGGGGAATCGCTTCCCGAAAGTTCCAGAAGCGACCTCTGGTAGGCGGAGAGCGCCCTGGTGGCCGCCCGCAGGTCGCAGGGGGCCTTCCACAGTTCCCAGTGCGCGCGGCCGTGGAGTCCGGAGAGCCGTTCGTGCTCGGCCAGACCGAGGCGGACCGCGCGGGCCCGGTAGGCGTCCAGACGGCCGCGAAGCTCGGCCCGGCGCGCGAAGAGCTCCGAGAGGTTGCGCTCGCACTCCTGTGCGGCGTCGCTGGCCTGGTGCACGTCGTGCTGGACCCGGCCCAGACGGGCGCCCAGACCCCGCCAGTCGCTCCGGGAACGCAGGAGGTCCATCTCCAACAGGGCGGCGCGCAGCCCCGGAACCGGGTCGGGGACGTCCATGGCCCCGGGTTCGGAGATCTTCGCCACGACCCGTTCCCGCAGTGCACGCGCGCGCCGGAGGGCCTGCTCGACGTCGTCGATGGCCGAGACCAGGCGGGCCACGCTCTCGGAGTAGGAGTCGCGCATCCTCAGCGCGTCGCGGAGTTCGCCACGGGTGCGGGCCAGGAGTCCCCGGAGGTGGTCCAGTGACGAGGTGTCCACACGGGCCTCGACGACCAGGACGAGCGGGTCCCGGCGAACGGTCTCCCCCACCCGGACGAGCTGTCGGCGCAGACCCTCGTGTTCGTCCTCGCCCAGTTCCACCTGGTCCGAGAGGGTGCAGACCTCCTGCCACATGGTCTCCAGCTCCGCGAGCCGGGGGTGCAGGACGTCCCAGGCGGTCTCCACCGCCGAGATGACCTCCGTGGCCTTGTCGTAGTCGGCCGACATCCGCGCGATGGCCTCGGCGATGGTGACGCGTTCGGAGTCGGGATCGAGCAGACCGCGTTCGAGCAGGGGTCCGCGGTCCAGCGGCAGGGTGACGGACTGGCCCCTCAGCAGGAAGGCGAGTTCCCTCTGGGGATCCTCGCCGCCGAGTTCGCGGACCAGGTTCGCGCGGTCCAGCACGAGCGCGAAGGCGCCGTGAACCGTCCACAGGCTGTGGAGGTGTGCGGCGGCGTGCTCCCAGCGTTCACGGGTGCCGCCCTCGAGGTCGGCGTCCCTGAGCAGCCGGTGTCCCACGTGCTGGTCCAGGTCCGCGAGACGGAGCTTGATGCGGTCGGCCTCGCCCCGCACATGGTTGATGGCGTGGTCGAGCACCTCCCAGCTCATCGGCGTCACCTCGGGATCCGCGTCCCTGCCCACCCGACGAAACACCTCCAGCGGACCGCGGACCGCACCGATTTCTCCCGTTACCTAGGACAAGAGTGTGGCCGTGCCCACTCCGAACCACAAGGGACTCCCGCGTTTACGGCCACGAGCGGCCACAAACGCAACACACATGTCATCTCAGGTATCCCGTCCGCTGGGTACGACAACGGCATGGACAGAACAGAGGAAGAGTTCCCCGGTATCGGCGCCCCTGCACGCAGGGCCCTGAACCGCGCCGGGTACACGCATCTGGAACAGCTGGACGGGGTGAGTGAGACCGAGCTGCTGCGGCTGCACGGCATGGGCCCCACGGGCACCGACATCCTGAGCGACCTCCTGAACGCCCGCGGCATGTCCCTTGAGCCCTAGCCGTCCAGGTGGTCCAGGAGGAAGCGTGCTCGGTCGGCGACGGGGACGCGGGGCAGGGTGACCAGTTCGTACCCGCAGGCCGGGTAGGCCTCGCACATCGCCTCGAAGGTCCGTTCGGCCTCCTCCGGCGACTGGTGGCGTTCGGTGTCCCCGGCGAAGATCTCCGGCCAGGGCGGGGCGACGAACACCGTGCGCCGGTAGCGGAACGCACGGGTGGCCGCCCACAGGTGTGCGGGCACGGGCAGTCCCCGCAGGCGGTGGTACCCGACCAGGTCGGGGACGCCCCGGTCGCACAGGACCAGCCCGTCGTGCTCGGCGGCCTCACGGTGGGATCGCATCTCCCACGCCAGCATCAGCTCGGCGAAGAGGGCGTCGTCCCGCCAGGCCAGGCCGAGTCCGTCGATCTCCCGCTGGTCGCGGATGATCGCGCGACCCGCCTCGACCGTGCGCCGGTGGCCGAGCCCGGCCAGGTGGTCGATCAGCGTCGTCTTGCCCGAACCCGGGCCGCCGGTGACGACGACGAGGTGGTCCATGGTGGTTCCTCCTGGTGACTGGTGATGACGGCCGTCGTGGAGCGGCCCGGAGTCCTGGTGGAACGCCACCGCGGTGCGCCGTGCCCGAGTGGGCGCGGCGCACCGCGTTGGTGGGGGCGCCGTCCCGGACTACTCGGCGGCCTCGGCCTCGATGAGGTCGGCCGCGTACGAGGCGCCGCCGTCCCGGAGCCGGGCGCTGATCGCCGCCAGGCGCGCGGCCACCTCCGGGTCCGAGGTCAGGTCCAGCAGGGCCGAGCGCAGTACCTCGGCCGTGGCGTCCGCCGAGTCGATCCGACGGGCCACCCCGGCCGCCTCGAGGTGGTCGGCGTTGTCGAACCCGTCCGTCGCCTGGGGCACCGCGATCATCGGTGTGGCCGTGTACAGGCCTTCGCTGGAGCCGCCCATCCCCGCGTGGGTGACGAAGGCGTCCGCCTGGCGGAGGACGTCCAGCTGCGGCACCCAGGAGTGCACCTCGACGTTGGCGGGGACCTCGCCCAGCTCGTCGGTGCCCACGAACCGGCCGACCTGGAGCACCACGTGCCAGCCCGGCAGGTCGCCGAAGGCACGCAGGCACTCGCGGTAGAACCCGGGCAGCCGGGTCAGGGCCGACCCCATGGACACCAGCAGCACCCGCTCGGCCCCCTCGGGGCGCCGCCAGGTGCCCTGGTCCCCGCGCGCGCCCAGGCACGGGCCCACGAAGGTGACCGCGTCCGAGACCGTGTCGGCGAAGGGCTGCATCTCGCGCGGGATCAGGGCCAGGGCCCGGTCCGGGGCCCCGGCGAAGCTCGCGTGGTCCAGCCCCGTGACCCCGTTCTCGGCCAGCCAGGCGTCGAACTTCGCGAAGTGCTCGGTGGCGCCGGGCCGCGCGCGCAGCCACTCCATGACGGTGTCCCCGTGGTCGGCCCAGGCCACGTAGGTGGGTGAGAGCTGGACGGTCGGCACGCCCCAGTTGACGCCCAGGACCCGGGCGGCGTACCCGCCGATGTCGTACAGGAGGAGGTCGGGACGGTCCTCGTCGTAGGCGTCCCGCAGAACGGGCAGCACGTTGATCGCGTCGTCGAGGAAGACGTCCATCCCCTCGACGGGGTCGTCGGACCACTCCTCGTCGCCGGTGGGCAGCGTGGTGGTGAAGCGGACGAGTTCGGCGCCGGTCGAGGCGATCAGCTCGCCGACCCGGTCCACGGGGTCGTTGGCGTAGGTGACCCGGTGGCCGCGGTCGACCAGCTCCCGGATGATCTCCAGGCTGGGCAGGACGTGGCTCACGGCGGGGACACCGACCATGGCGATGTGAAGGCGGCGGGTCAAGGTACTTCTCCAGAGGATCGTCTACGGGTAGGACTGGGGTGCGCCGGTCCCCCGAGGGGACGGCGCGGGGCGTCGTGGACGCCGGGTCCTAGCCGTAGATCTGCTGGAAGTACATGCGCGCCAGGTTAGGGCAGCCCTGCCCGGACGTCCAGCGCTTTTTCGAGGCCACCCCCCGCCAGGAAGGACCCCACGTGACCGCTTCCCCCGTCGCACTGGTCATCTCGATCCGCGCCCTGCCGGGCCGCCGCGAGGACTTCCTCGCCGGGATCTCCCGCAACGCCGCGCACGCCCTGCGGGAGGAGCCCGGCTGTTGGCGCTTCGACGTGGTCGGCGACCCCGGGGACCCGGACGCCTTCTGGGTGTACGAGGTGTTCGCGGACGAGGCCGCGCTGGCGGAGCACCGGCGGTCCCCCCACTTCCGGGCATGGCAGCAGGAGAAGGCCGCGCTGGTCGTCCCTGGCAGCCAGGTCGACCGGCGCGGCCCCCTCCTCGTCAGCGGCGGCTGAGCCGCCCGTGGCCCCGGCTCCGGGCTCGGGCCACGGTTCCCCGGCCCTACGGGGTCCCGGGGTCGTTCGGGCCCTTCTTCGGGGCCCTGTGGCGTCCCGAGCGGGGCGAGGCGGTCTCGTCGTCCCCGGGCGCCTGCTCGGTGTCGCTCCCCTCGCCGCGGTAGCCGTCCGTGTAGCCGCCCGCGTACCCCTCGTCGAACGCGCTCACCGGACGCTCGGCGTCCTCCCCGGCGGCGGCCGTGGCACCGCCCGCCCCGTCGAGGTCCGCGTCGGTGTCGGCGTCCGCGGTGGCGACGGTGTCCTGCTCGCTGGTCGACCGGACGCCGCCCGTGGCGCCGCGCAGCTGGAAGCCCGCGACCGCCATGACCACACCGAACACGATCGCGTACACACCGACGACCAGCATGATCGCCTCCGCGCCCGCCAACGGCCAGAACCACATCAGGAGACCGAAGATCACCGAGAGGGCGCCGACGAAGATCAGCAGCCACTCGGAGCTGATGTGGGCGCGCAGGCGCACGGCGGTGACGATCTCAGCGACACCGGTGACGATCGCCCAGGCGCCGATCAGGAAGACGATGGCGATGATCGCGGCCATCGGCCAGGTGAGGGCGAGCAGACCCAGGACGATGCTCAGTCCGGCCTGGACGCCCAGCGACAACCGGCTCCCCGGTGTGGCGCGGTAGGCGGTGAACGCGAGCGCGACCCCGTCCACCAACGCGAAGACACCGAAGATGATCGCCAGGGCCAGCAGGCTCGCCCCGGGCCAGACCAGGGCCAGCAGACCGAAGACCACCGCGACCACACCGCGTACGACCAGGACCCACCAGTGACGGCTCAGTTCTCCGAGTATGTCGCCTGTCAACGCGTACCGGACCATGACCAGGCCCCCTTCCTCGTGTGGTCCCGCTCGTGTGCGGGGTCACCCTCTGCCACTTCCCTCAACGTCGCATACGGATGACAGAAAGTACGCAAAATACACGGCAAGGGAGGTTCTTCACCTGGAACTGGGACGCTCGGCGCGCACTCCACACAGACCCTGGAAAACGAACGCCCGCCCTCGTCAGTGACGTGGGCGGGCGGTCGAGGTACTCCGGCGGGGTCAGCCCTGACCGGGGTAGCGGCGCTCGGCGGAGCCGATGTAGTGCTGACGCGGGCGGGCGATCCGGAAGGCCGGGTCGCTGAGCTGCTCGCGGTAGTGGGCGACCCAGCCGGGCAGGCGGCCGATGGCGAACAACACGGTGAACATGTTGCTCGGGAAGCCCATGGTGCGATAGATGACGCCGGTGTAGAAGTCGACGTTCGGGTAGAGCTTGCGCTCAGTGAAGTACGAGTCCTGGAGCGCGGCGGCCTCGAGTTTGAGGGCGAGCGCGAAGAGCTCGTCGGGGTTGTCGTGGCTGTCGAGGATCTGGCTGGCCAGAACCTTGATCTCCTTGCTGCGCGGGTCGAAGTTCTTGTAGACCCGGTGGCCGAATCCCATGAGACGCATCTCGCGGGCCTTGACCTTCTCCAGGAAGTCCTCGATGGAGATACCGGAGTCGCGGATCTCCTCCAGCATCTCCAGGACGGCCTGGTTGGCGCCGCCGTGGGAGGGGCCGGACAGGGCGTTGATGCCCGAGGCGACGCTGGCGTAGATGTCGGCCTTGGAGGAGCCCACCACGCGCACGGTGGCCGTGGAGCAGTTCAGCTCGTGGTCGGCGTGCAGCACCAGCAGCATGCCGACGGCCTTGTTGAACAGCTCGCCGAGCTCACCGGTGGGGGCCTCGTCGCCGAAGGTCATCCGGATGAAGTTGTCGACGTAGTCGAGCGAGGGGTCCGGGGCGATCGGCGACTCGCCGATGGAGTTGCGGTAGATGCGGGCCGCGATCGTCGGCAGCTTGGCCATCAGCCGGATCGTGGCGAGCTCGACCTGGTTCTCGTCGTCCGGGTCCACGCTGTCGTCGTAGTACGCGGCGAGGGTGTTCACGGCGCTGGAGATCAGTGCCATGGGGTGGCCGTTACGGGGCATCGCGTCGATGAACGCGCCCATGTCGGCCGGGATGTCGGAGTTGTCGCGCAGCTGCTCGGAGAACTCCTTGAGCTGGCCGGGCTCCGGCAGCTCGCCGTAGATCACCAGATAGGCGGACTCGAGGAAGGTGCTGTGTACGGCGAGGTCCTCGATCGGGTACCCGCGGTAACGCAGGATGCCCGCGGCCCCATCGATGTAGGTGATCTTCGAGCTACACGAAGCGGTGTTGCCGAACCCAGGGTCCAGGGTCGTCATACCGGTCGACCCCAGCAGGGTCTTCAGCTCGATGGTGCTCTCACCCTCGGTACCGGTGAAAACCGGCAGCTTCAGCACGCCGCCCTCGTAGTGGAGCTCCACCGTGCGCTCTTTGTCATCGCTCATGCCCGAGGTCAACCTTTCCAGGCGGGGGATACGTGAGGTGCGTCAGACGCGAGGCGATCCGCCGCCGCGACTTGTTCACTCGTTATTGTTCTGTTTTGTTAAACGACGGTTAAGCAAAATCATATAAGTTTCACCGATTCACGAACAGGTGACATGCAACACATACCCAGACGTGATCAGAATTACCGTGGAGTGAAGATTTACAGACTTTGCCGAACGTCGATAACGCCGTGATCGCCCTGAGACATCACGGACGCCGACGGGGTTCTCCCGCCATCCGTCCCTGGCCTCCTGAACCGGTCCCCTGGGCGCCCCGAACCCCCACGCGGGACGCACCCGGAGCCGCTCTTCGGACCGCCCTTCACAGATGCGGACATACCCGAACGGAACTCGGTGCGGCCAGGTGTTCGAACACGCCCTAGCGGCCTGCCCTCAGGGTACCTTCGCCCTGATCACAAGGGCTGAGGCGGGGCACCCCCGACTCGGTGATCTTGGCCTCTGCGCAGCCCGGAGGCGGTGCGGCGGCCACCCTGCGAGTGCCGTCCCCGGTACTCCGGGGACCTGAGTATGTGCCCCGCGCACGAGAGTTCACACGCGTCCCGGACGTGGCATTCGTCCCTCTCGTCACAGCCGGGCGACGACCCCGAACAGGGCACGGCGAATGGCACACCGAACGTGACCGGAGCCGACAACGGGTGACCGGCATTCACCGCCGGTAAACAATGACTTCACGCAATGCCGGAGAATCCGGCCCGCGGTGTACAGCCGGTGACGGGCGCTACTCGCCCTCGTCGACACCACCGGCGAGCAACGCCTCCATGAACAGCGAGGGGTGGTCCCGCTCGATCACGCGCAGACGCCACTTGTTGTGGACCAGGACCAGCAGTTCACCGTCCGAACGGCGCCGCAGGACCTCGGCCCCGGACAGCGCGTGCAGCGTCGGCGCGGACTCCTCGTCCGTGCGGCGAGCCACCGAGTACTCCAACGGTGAGGCCTCGATCGGGCTGCGGAACTCCTGCTCCATCCGGTGCCTGACCACGTCGAACTGGAGCGGGCCGACCGCCGCCAGCACCGGGGCCTGCTCGCCTCGCACGTCGGAGGTGAGCACCTGCACCACGCCCTCGGCGTCGAGCTGGGCGATACCGCGCTGGAACTGCTTGTACTTGCCCGCGTCCACCGCGCGCGCCACCACGAAGTGCTCGGGCGCGAAGCTGGGGATCGGCGGGAAGGAGACCTTGGGGCCGTCGAACAGGGTGTCCCCCACCGCCAGCGCGTGCGCGTTGACCAGGGCGATCACGTCGCCCGGGAAGGCCGTGTCGATGGTGGAGCGGTCCGAGCCGAACACCGCCTGGGTGTACTTGGTGGCGAAGGGGCGGCCGGTGGGCGCGTGCGTGAGCACCATGCCCCGGTCGAACCGGCCCGAGCTGACCCGCACGAACGCCATCCGGTCCCGGTGGTTCTTGTCCATGTTGGCCTGCATCTTGAAGACCTGGCCGGAGAAGGGCTGCTCCACCCGGCGCGTGCGGTCCTTGTCGTCGACCTTGGCCGACGGCGCGGGGGCCAGGCCCACGACGGTGTCCAGCAGCTGGCCCACCCCGAAGTTGGACAGCGCGGCGCCGAACAGCACCGGGGAGGACTCACCCGCCATGAAGGACTCGTGGTCGAAGTCGGCGCCCAGGGCCTCGAGGAGTTCGATCTCCTCCTTGGCCTGCTCCCAGGCGTCCAGCTCGACCTCGGCGGCGCGATCGGAGTCCAGGACCTCCTCGATCGCCTTCTGGGCGCCGCCGGGGGTCCGCGTCATCTTGGTGTACGTGCCGCTCGTGCGGTCGACCAGGCCGCGGAAGTCGCCCGCGATGCCGACCGGCCAGTTCAGCGGGGTCGGGCGCAGGCCGATGCGCTGCTCGATCTCGTCGAGGAGTTCCAGCGGCTCGCGGCCCGGCCGGTCCCACTTGTTCACGAACGTGATGACCGGCATCTTGCGGGCCCGGCACACGTCGAAGAGCTTGAGGGTCTGCGGCTCCAGACCCTTGGCCGAGTCCAGCAGCATGATCGCGCAGTCGACCGCCGAGAGCACCCGGTAGGTGTCCTCGGAGAAGTCGGCGTGGCCGGGGGTGTCCAGCAGGTTGAGGACGCGGTCGTCGTAGTCGATGCGCAGCGCGGCCGAGGTGATGGAGATCCCCCGGTCCTGCTCCATGTCCATCCAGTCCGAGGTGACGCCCTTGCGGTCGCCCTTGCCGTGCACGGCTCCGGCGGAGGAGATGGCCGCGGCGTGCAGCGCCAGCGCCTCGGTCAGCGTCGACTTACCGGCGTCGGGGTGGGAGATGACCGCGAAGGTCCGCCGCCGCTCCGCCTCCTGGGCGACCTCGGACTCCTGCTTGGTCGCTCCCGCCGTGTCCACGCTCATCTGCGCTGCCGCCCCGCCTCGTGTGCTGCCCTGTTTTCGGCCCCGTCCAGCCTACGCGCGCGTGGGTGTGGCTGGGACCCGATCGGGCTACCGGTCCCGCTCGACCGCCTCGGAGACCCGTCGCAGCAGGTCGGAGGGGTCCGTGCCGCTCGGGTAGACCGCCACCAGGACGCGCTCCCCCTCGCCCGCGGCCCGCGCGGACGAGCCGCCCCGCTCCGCCCCGGCGCCGCCGATCAGGGGCGCGGCGAGGTCGGCGATCCTGGTCATCGCCTCGTCGAAGCGGTCCCACACCCCCGCGTCCCCGGGCGCGCGCAGCCAGCCGCGCAGCACGTGGTTGTGGGCGGCGATGACGGCGGCGGCGACCATCTCGACCTCAAGGGAGGGCCGATCGTCCCCCGCGCTCTGGGCCAGGTAGCGGCTGAACGCGGCCTGGTACCTGGCGGTCATCGCCACCTCCCGGTCCCGCAGCCTGGGGTGGGCGCGCACCAGCCGGTACCGGGGGACGGTGATCTCGGGGTCGCGCACGTAACCCTGGAAGACCAGGCGCGCGGCGGTGACCACCGTGGCCGTCGGGGCCTCGGGGGAGGCCTCCATGTAGCGCACGACCGTCTCGAAGAGTTCGTCGTGCTCGGCGAAGAGGAGGTCCTCCTTGGAGCCGAACCTGCGGAAGAGGCTGCGCCGACTCACCCCGGTGGCCGCGGCGATGCCGTCCATGGTGGTGCCGTCGAAGCCCTCGTCGGTGAACAGCCGCACGGCCGCGAGCACCGCCTCGCGGGTCGACACACGCGTCGTCGCCACGCCCACCTCCCCCGCTCGTTCCCGGCGATTCGTCCGGCGCCAAGGTATCCGCCCCGTCTGTGTACTTCGCACCGATCATCTCCTACCCTGGCACCGGATGCCATATTCAGGCACGCGGTGCCAAGCGAGGAGAGCGTGATGGGCGACTTCGACCTGTTCAAGACCAACGAGGAGCACGAGGAGCTGCGGGCCGCGGTCCGCTCCGTGGCCGAGGACAAGATCGCCCCGCACGCCGCCGAGGTGGACGAGAAGTCCGCCTTCCCGCAGGACGCGCTGGACGCCCTGGTCGCCACCGACTTCCACGCCGCACACATCTCCGAGGACTACGAGGGCATGGGCGCCGACGCGCTCGCGACCTGCGTCATCATCGAGGAGGTCGCCCGCGTGTGCGCCTCCTCCTCACTCATCCCGGCGGTGAACAAGCTCGGCACCATGCCGCTGATCCTGGGCGCCTCCGAGGAGGTCAAGCAGCGCTACCTGCCGCCGGTGGCGCGCGGCGAGGCGATGTTCTCCTACGGCCTGTCCGAGCGCGAGGCCGGTTCCGACACCGCGTCCATGCGCAGCCTGGCCACCCCCAAGGGCGACGACTGGATCCTCAACGGCCAGAAGTCCTGGATCACCAACGCCGGTGTCAGCGAGTACTACACCGTCCTGGCCGTCACCGACCCCGAGGGCAAACGCGGCCGCAACATCTCCGCCTTCGTGGTCCACGCCGACGACGCCGGGTTGACCCTCGGCGAGCCCGAGCGCAAGCTCGGCATCAAGGGCTCCCCCACCCGTGAGCTGTTCTTCGACGACGTGCGCCTCCCCGGCGACCGCATGGTCGGCGCCCCGGGCGAGGGCCTCAAGATCGCCCTGCGCACCCTGGACCACACCCGCGTCACCATCGGCGCTCAGGCCGTCGGCATCGCCCAGGGCGCCCTGGACCACGCCGTGGCCTACGTGAAGGAGCGCGAGCAGTTCGGCAAGGCGATCGCCGAGTTCCAGGGCATCCAGTTCATGCTCGCCGACATGGCCATGAAGCTGGAGACCGCCCGGCAGATGGTCTACGTGGCCGCCGCCAAGTCCGAGCGCGGGGACGACGACCTCGCCTTCTTCGGCGCCGCCGCCAAGTGCTACGCCTCCGACGCCGCCATGGAGATCACCACGGACGCCGTGCAGCTCCTGGGCGGCGCGGGCTACGTGAAGGACTTCCCGCTGGAGCGCATGATGCGCGACGCCAAGATCACCCAGATCTACGAGGGCACCAACCAGATCCAGCGCATGGTGATGGCCCGCCAGCTCCTGAAGTAGGCCGTCGGCCTCACGACGCCCGCCTCCGGCTCCCGGGCTCGGGGAGGCGGGCGTTCGCCCCTTCCGGGTCAGTGCACCGACTCGCGGACGAACTTCGCCATGGGAACGGGGTCACGGCCCAGGGCGCGGCGGACGTCGCCGGTGACCACCGCCGCCTGACCGTTGGCCACGGCCCGGAACCGTTCGTTGAGGGTGTCCACGTACCGGTCCGACCAGCCCATGTTGGTGGCCCGGAAGTAGAACCCGGCCTCGTCGAGCTTCTTGTACCGCCACACGGGGCTCTCGGTCCCCTTGGTCATCCGCACGACCTCGCGGAAAGTGACGGGGGCGGGCCCGGTGAGCGTGTACTCCCGGCCGTGGTGGGAGTCGTCGGTGAGCGCCGCGACGACGGTGTTGGTGACGTCGCGCGCGTCCACGAAGCTGACCGCCGCGTGCTTGCGCAGCGGCAGCTCCAGGCGCCCGTTGCGCGAGCGCGCCAGCCGGGCGAAGAGGCCCTCGGTGAAGTCCTGGTCCAGCCAGTTGGGGCGGACCACCGTCCAGTGGTCGAACAGCTCCCGGACCCTGCGTTCCAGGACCCGCTGCTCGGAGTCGGGTGGACCGTTCTCGGTCCCCATCGCGGTGGTCAGCACCGCCGTTCGGACCCCGGACCCGGCGGCCTTCTCCAGGAAGGCCCCCGCCCGGTCGGCCAGCCCACTGGCCATGGGAACGGTCACGAAGAGACTCTCCACCCCCTTCAGCGCCGGTTCCCAGCTGGTGGTGTCGGTCCAGTCCAACCGCACCTCACCGTCCCTGGAGGCACCGGCCGCGGGCAGGCCGCGTCTGCGCAGTTCGGTCAGGACACGTCGACCCACCTGTCCGGTGGCGCCGGTGACCAGTGTGCTCATCGGGTGATCCCCCAGGTTCACGCGCGGGTGCTCCGCCTGCTGACGGTACCCACTCCCGGGGGCCAAACGAGCGCGAAACGGTGGAACCGGTCCGTGTCAGGGGCTGACGCGGGGGTCTCAGCCGCGCCCGCGGGAGTGTGTCAGCGACTCCACGCAGACGACGAGGACGATCCCGCAGGCCGCCAGCCCCAGGTTGGCGAGCAGGGCGTTCTCCTGGAGCACGGCGACGTTGCGGACCACCAGGCGGTTGAAGGCGTTGAGCACGATCCCGAGGATCGGCTGCGTCCAGAGGTGGTCGACGGCCCCGCTGATGCCCATGAGGGTGAGAAGGGCACCCAGGCCCTGGAGTGCTCTGCGCATGACACGAGGCTAGGGAGCCCGCACCTTCGCGCGGATCGGCCGCGAGGTGGCCGCGCGCCCTTCCGAGGTCTTCTCCCGGGGGCCGCCACGCGACCAAAGTAGCGACCCGGGCGGCCATCGGTATCGAGTCGGCCCCGTCCCCTCACCTGCGGGTCGTCCACTCCATAGACTCCGAGACGATGAACGACACGACCTCCTCCCGGCAGCGGTACCGGCGCGGCGCGCGCGACTGGGTCGTGGACTCCCTGATGTTCCTGACGGCGCTCGGATTCGGGCTGCTGGGCGTGGTGACCCTGCCCGGTGAACCCCCTCCGCCGGTTCCGCCCGACCCCCTCAGGGTCACCGAGCAGTTGGTCGCCCTCGCCTGTTGCACGGCACTGTGGTGGCGGCGCCGTTGGCCGGTGGGGATCGCCGTGGTCCTCGTGGCGGCCTCAGCGGTGTCCCAGCTGGCGATGGGGGCGATGCTCGTCGCCCTGTTCTCCCTGTGCGTCCACCGCCCGCCCAGGGTGGGGCTGACGGTGCTCGGCCTGAGCTTCCTGGCCTCGTACGTGGGCGCCCTGGTCCACCCCGACCCGCACGGAACCCCCGTCGTGACGACGTTCCTGCTGAGCGCCGTCTTCCAGGGCGCCGCCGCCGGATGGGGCCTCTCGGTGCAGCACCGCCGCCAGCTGTTCGACTCCCTGCGGGAGCGGGCCGCGCACGCCGAGGCCGAGGCCCAGCTGCGCGCCGAACAGGCCCAGCACCGGGTCCGCGAGTCGATCGCCAGGGAGATCCACGATGTCCTGGGGCACCGGCTCTCTCTGCTCAGCGTGCACGCCGGCGCCCTGGAGTACCGGCCGAACGCCCCGGCCGAAGAGGTCGCCCGCTCCGCCGGGGTGATCCGGGAGAGCGCCCACCAGGCCCTCCAGGACCTGCGCGAGGTGATCGGGGTGCTGCGCGCGCCGGTGGGCGAGCTTCCACAGCCCACGATGGCCGACCTCTCCCAGCTGGTGACCGAGGCCGGCGACACCGGCGCCGGGGTGGACCTCGTGGAGGAGTACTCCGGTGAGGTCCCCGAACGCACCGGGCGCACCGCGTACCGGATCGTCCAGGAGGGGCTGACCAACGCCCGCAAACACGCCAGCGGCGCCCGTACGTCCGTGCGGATCTCCGGGTCCCCCGGCCGGGGGCTGAACGTGGAGGTGGGCAACGGACCCGCCGTCCACGACCCGGAGGCGGTCACCGAGGCGCCCGGGGGCGGCCAGGGCCTGGTCGGCCTGGCCGAGCGGGTCTCCCTCGCCTCCGGCCGCCTGGAGTACGGCCCGACCGCCGATGGTGGCTGGCGCCTTTCCGCCTGGCTACCGTGGCCCTCATGAGCGAAACGGAGCGGGACGTGGACCGACGGATCGGTGTGGTGATCGTCGACGACGACGCCCTGGTACGGGTCGGTCTGGTGATGATGATGGGCGGCGCCCCGGACGTGCGCGTGCTCGCCGAGGCCGAGGACGGCGGCGCGGTCCAGGAGCTGGTCGAGCAGCACTCGCCGGACGTGGTCCTGATGGACATCCGCATGCCCACGGTGGACGGCCTGACCGCCACCGAGCGGCTGCGTGCCCTGCCCGACCCACCGGAGGTGCTGGTGCTCACCACCTTCGACGCCGACGAGCACGTGCTGCGCGCCCTGCGGGCGGGGGCCGCGGGGTTCCTGCTCAAGGACACCCCGCCCGAGGAGATCGTGGAGTCGGTGCGGCGGGTGGCGCGGGGCTTCCCCGTGTTGTCGCCGAACGTGACGCGGCGGCTCATGGACCGGGTCGCCCAGACCGATCAGGGAGCACGCGCGGACCGGGCGAGGGCCCGCCTGTCGGTGCTGAACGGGCGGGAGACCGAGGTGGCGGTCGCCGTCGGCGAGGGGCGGTCCAACGCCGACATCGCCGCACGGCTGTTCCTGAGCGTGCCGACGGTCAAGACCCACGTGTCCAGCGTCCTCACCAAGCTGGACCTGAACAACCGCGTGCAGATCGCCCTGCTGGTGCACGACGCCAGGCTCCTCGACGAGGACCGGGGCTGACGCCGCGCGGGTCCTCCCGTCCGGAGGGGACTCCGGATCGCATACTGGTGGCGACCATGGCATCACGGTGAGCACGGGGGCGCGGATGGGCGGGCACGAGGACGACAGCGACGCCGACGTCTACGCGGAGTGGCTGATGCGCCACGGCGCACCCAAGGACGGCTTCCCGCGCCTGGGCACCGAGGCGCGCGTCGCCTACCAACTGGTCCACGACGAGCTCATGCTCGACGGCGTCTCCCGGATGAACCTCGCCACCTTCTGCACCACCTGGGTGGAGCCCGAGGTGCACCGGCTCATGGACGAGTCGCTCGACAAGAACATGATCGACAAGGACGAGTACCCCCAGACCGCCGAGCTGGAGCGGCGCTGTGTGCGCATGCTCGCCGACCTGTGGCACTCCCCCGACCCGGCCGGGACCCTGGGGACCTCCACCACCGGTTCCAGCGAGGCCGCCATGCTCGGCGGGCTCGCCGCCAAGTTCGCCTGGCGCGAGCGCCGCGAGGCGGCGGGCCGGCCCACCGACCGACCCAACCTCGTCTGCGGGCCGGTCCAGGTGTGCTGGGAGAAGTTCGCCCGCTACTTCGACGTCGAGCTCCGCCAGGTCCCCCTGCGCGGTGACAGGTACGTGCTGGAACCGGACGACGTCGAGCGTCACTGCGACGAGAACACCATCATGGTGGTCTGCAACTTCGGCCAGACCTTCACCGGGCTCTTCGAGGACGTCCGTGGCATCACACAGGCCCTGGACCGCTTCGAGGAGCGCACCGGCCACGACATCCGCGTGCACGTGGACGGGGCCAACGGCGCGTTCGTCGCCCCGTTCACCGAGCCCGACCTGGTCTGGGACTTCCGGCTGCCCCGGGTCCGCTCGATCAACGCCTCCGGCCACAAGACCGGACTGGCCCCGCTCGGCGCGGGGTGGGCGATCTGGCGCACCGCCGAGGACCTGCCGGAGGACCTCGTGTTCCGGGTCAACTACCTGGGCGGGGAGGAGGCCACCTTCAGCCTGAACTTCTCACGCCCCGGCGGGCAGGTCGTCTCGCAGTACTACGACTTCGTCCGCCTGGGCCGCGAGGGCTACCGGCGCGTGCACGGGGCCCAGACGGAGACGGCCCGGCACCTGGCCGAGCGGGTGGCCGCCATGGGCCCGTTCGAGATCATCCACGGCGGCGACCCGGACCGGGGCATCAGCGCCGTGGCGTGGCGGATGGTCGGCGACGAGCCCTTCACCCTCTACGACCTCGCCGACCGCCTGCGCACCCGGGGCTGGCTGGTCCCCGCCTACCCGCTGCCCGTGGACCGCCAGGACGAGGTCATCCAGCGCGTGCTGGTGCGGCACGGCTTCAGCCGGGACATGGGCGACCTGTTCCTGGCCGACCTGGAGCGCGCCATCGAGCACCTGCGCGGCCACCCGCCCACGCCCTCGCTCACCCAGGACGAGGCGGGCGGCTTCAACCACGGCGCCGGTTCGTCCACCAGCACGCCCCCGCCGCCCTCCCGGAGCGCCTAGTCGCTAGGCGGGGTCGAAGGACTCCGAGATGCGGTCGAGGAGTTCGTGGTTGTAGTCCTGTTCGTCGGCGCTCACCAGGAACAGGGCGTAGCCGATGTCCTCGGTGTGGAAGCCGCGGTTGATGGCGTGCATCTCGCCGTTGCGCCCGCTGAAGGTGAACTCCCAGTCGGCGGCGCTGACGTAGTCGTCGGCCCAGTCGGAGTCCACGTCCTCGATGCCGATCAGCGAGTAGCCGCCGAAGTTCTGGCGGCCGGTCGGCTCGAAGTCGCGCCAGTCGTCACCCGCGTCGTCGTTGGGGTTGGAGGTCTGGTCCACCAGCAGGTAGCCGCCGTCCGGGTTGCGGAAGTAGACCATGTGGCCCTGGCGGTCGACCTCCCAGTTCCCGGGCACGTCCACGGAGAAGCCGCTGGAGTCCTCGTGGCGTTCGAGGAAGTCCCACTGGTCGTCCTCCTCCTCGTCGTCCTCGTCCTCGGCCGCCGCTTCCTCCTCCGCGCCGCCCTCACCCTCGGCACCGGCGGAGGCCTCGGTCTCCTCTGTGGCGCCCTCCTCCTCCGGGGCGCCTCCGGCGGGCTGCTCCTCGCTGGAACCGGCCAGCCCGGCGTCCGTGTCGTCCGACCGGTCCATGCTGACGAACAGCGTGGCCGCGCCGACGGTGACCAGCAGGACGACCGCGGCAACGGCGACCAGCAGCGTCCTCCTGCGGGAGCCCGCCGCGTGCTCGCGGGGGCGCCGGGGGACGCCGGGCGGCGGCGGGACCGGGGCGGGTGCGGCCTCGGCGGCGCTGACCGCGCGGTGCACGGTGCCCTGGTCGGTGACCCGGTTCCAGTCGGACGGGGCCTGCGGGTCGGCCGGTTCCAGGGCTGGTTCGGGCGCGAGGGCGGGTGCCACCATGGTGGTGCTCGTCGAGCCCCCGGAGTCCCGGATCTCCCGGAGGAGCGCGCGGACCTCGGTCACCGACGGCCGGTCCTCGGGGCGCTTCTCGGTGAGGGCCTCCAGGACGGGGCGGAGCGCGCCCGCGTTGGACGTCTCCGGCAGGTCCTGGGTGACGATGGCGGTCAGCGTGGCCATCGGGGTGGGCCGGTCGAACGGGAGGGTGCCCTCCACCGTCTGGTAGAGCGTGATGCCGAGCGCCCACATGTCGGAGGCGGAGGTGGCCGCGCGCCCGTGCGCGACCTCCGGGGCCAGGTAGCTCGGGGATCCGATCAGCAGCCCGGTGCTGGTCAGGTGGGTGGAACCGTCCAGGTGGGCGATGCCGAAGTCGGTGAGGACGGCGCGGTCGTTGCCCGCGATGAGCACGTTGCCCGGCTTGATGTCGCGGTGCACGATGCCGCGCTCGTGCGCCTCGGCCAGACCGGCGGCCATCTGCTCGCCGACGTTGGCCGCGCGCGGGACCGCCAGTCCGCCCTCGTCCTTGATGAGGTCGCCGAGGGAGGGACCCCGGACGAGTTCCATCACGATCCACGGGCGGCCGTCCTCCTCCGCCACGTCGAACACCGTGATGATGGACGGGTGGCTGAGCTGGGCGGCGCTGCGGGCCTCGCGGATCATCCGCGTGCGCAGGACGTCGACCTCGTGCGGCGGGAGGCTGGGCGGCGTGGTCAGCTCCTTGACCGCCACCGGGCGGTCCAGCAGTGTGTCCGTGCCGCGCCAGACCCGGCCCATGCCGCCCGCGCCGATGACCTCGTCCAGGCGGTACCGGTTGACCAGGACACGGCCGGGGTCGGATTCCGAACTGTTCATGTGCGCGCGATCCTCTTCGGGGGAGGGGGCCTTCCGGGGGAGGAG
>NZ_LAVM01000089.1:0-21798 GCF_001083815.1 Nocardiopsis sp. SBT366
CCCACAAACCCCCGCCGGTCCCGCCCTCACCGGAGTCGGCCAGTCCCGGGAAGCTGCTGACCCGGCGGGAGCTGGAGATCGCCCAGTTGGTGAGCACCGGCAAGAGCAACCCCGAGATCGCCCGGACCCTGTTCATCACGTCCTCGACGGCGGCCAGACACGTGGCCAACATCAACCGGAAGATGGGCTTCAACTCCCGCACACAGATCAGCGCCTGGATCAAGCGGCACCGGTCGGGCTGACCCGGTCTCACCCCCCACCCCGCGCGAACTGCCGATCCGGGCTCAGCGCGGGTTGTGTAGTCCCGGTGGGACCACGAATCTACATATGCAGCTGCATGGCCATATGCATGTGCATATTGCCATGAAGGCGCTAGGGTCGAAGCCATGGGACTTCGGGCTCCCGGCACTGTGCGAACAGGGCTGGGCCGGTCCCAGAAACGGCCGTCGGATCCCGGGCCGAACACCGGGGAGCCGTCGCGCCGTCGGTACCGGGTAGGCTCCCGGAACCGGTGGGCAACCGCGCTGGCGCGAGGGGAAACCTGGGGAGGTCCCTCGCGGCGAACGTCCGGCGCGGCGCTTCCGGGCTCGCCACGTGGAGGGGGCGTGACGAGCCCGGGTAGCGGGCCCGCATGGAGACCGTTCGAGTGGGGGATCGCATGGGGGTAGGACTGACTTCAGGAACCGGACGACCGGGCCGTCACCTGCCGCGTCGGGACGACCCGATCGGCTCGCTCACCGGAGGGCTGTGCGAGCGGCTGCGGCTGCGGAACGCGCGCGGTGGGACGATCCGGGGCGCGTCCGGGCGGACGGACGCACTGACCTTCGCGGCCACTGTCGAGCAGGCCGCCGCGGGGCTGAGTCGTCGTGGGTTGTGCCTTGGGGACGTGGTCGGCGTGCTGGCGCCGGTCTCCCCCGACCGCTTCCTGGCCTCGTACACGGTGATGGCCGTGGGCGGCAGGGCGCTGACGGTCTCCCCGGAGTCCGACCTACGCACCCAGTGCCGGGCTCTGGCCGAGACCGACGCCCGGTTGCTGATGGTGAGCGAGGAGCTGGCCGAGCGGGGCCTGGAACTGGCCGAGCGCTCGCGGGTGCGACAGGTGATCACCTTCGGTTCCGCCCTGGGCACCACTCCGTTCAGGGAGCTGCTGCTGCCCAGCCCGGACGGGAACGGGTACAGCCCTGCCAGAGGGCTCTTCGACAACGGGCACCTGGGGTACGAACCGGTCGGCGACGACATACTCACCACCCTGCACACCCACCACGACCTGCTGGCGCGATTCGCGGAGCTGCGCGGTGAACTGGAGCTGACCGCCGACGACGTCGTCGCCGTGGGCGAGTCCGGGGACGAGGCGACCAGACTCGCCCTCGTGGCGCTGGCGCTGTGGACCGGGACCTGTGTGGTCGCGGGCGAGGACTGCCCGCCGCCCGAGGGGCGCCGGGTGACGGTCACGTGCGACCCCGTCCCCACGCGTATCGACCATCCCCGGCCCGACGTCGCGAGCTAGGACGCCACGCTACGAGGGCGGGACGCCGGGCGGGCGATGACCGGCCGGTGTGCCGCCCGTGCTTCGCTGAGCCGACTTCATGGTGCCTCCGAGGGCGTCACGCCCGTTCCGGCCGTCGACCGAACCCCGCTCCGGTGCCGCCGGGAGCGCACCCGAGGGCTCCGTGTGGCCGCGAGCGCGGTCCAACGCGCTCCGGGCGGCGCGGGAGCGCACCCCTGGGGTTCGGGTGGCTCCGGCCGGCCCCGGAGCCCTCCCGGGGCCTCTCAGGCCGTCTCGCCGACCGCGTTCCCGCCCGACTCGTCGTCGATCTCGAACCAGGAGACGTGAGTGGCCTCGCTCCAGTACTCGCCGCTGCGCGTGGCGCAGCTGTCGACGATGAACTTGCCGCGTCCGAAGTCGTCGCCGTCCTCGCGGGTGTGTCCGCTGTGCCTGTCCACCGGGTCGCGCTCGCCCTGGTCGGCCACGGCCACCCGGAGCCTGTTCGCGTCGGAGCGGATGAACAGCGTCATCACGCCACCGCTCTGGCCCGAGCGCGAGTGAAGCAGGGCGTTGGTCGCCAGCTCGCTCACGGCCAGTTCCGCGTCGTCCAGGGCGCCGTCGCCGTGCCCGTTCCTGGTGAGGAACTCACGGACCCGCGCGCGGATGGACCGCACCGCGGTCAGGTTCCCCGCACAGCTCCACACGGTGTGGTCGGTGACCCCACCCGTGAGATCTCCGACGTCGATCCGTGGTGCGGTCGACGTCGCGGCGTCCGGGGCCTCCGCGGGCACGTAATCCCGGAGTTGCCTCGCCTCAGCCATCCGGTCACTCCAATCACCCGCGACGGGCGCGCGGGTTGCGTCTCCCGCACTCACCTTAGACAAGGGTGTGCCGGGTCCAGAACAGCACACCTGGGTTCCTCGCGCCGGGGATTGGTCACAAAACCCCGTCCCGTGTCCTCCCCGATGTGGACAAAGGAAACAGCTCGGACCCCTGGACCGGCCATGTGACGTGCAACACCCAGGCAACACCCGGGCAATACCCTGGCCGCATCCGGCCGCGTCCGGCGCACGCCCTCCCCCGAAATCGTGAGGAGCAGCGGCCAGGAGGACCCGTTCTCACCACCCCAAGGGTGTCACCCTACGTGATCGAGCGCCTGGGAAAGACGGAAAATACGCGACTAAACGCCACGTTTTCACTACTCACAGACAACGATGGGGACACAACAGGGAGCGCCGAAAACGCGCCTGGGACCCCTACCACGGCGCGGACGGTGCCCGCACACGGACACGCGGGACGCCCTCCGAATCGGCCTGAAACCCCCAGGCCACAGCAGAAGTCACCGCCCCCTCCAACACCAGCCCGGACAGACCGTAAGAAATGTCCCGGACGCCCTCCAGACGGCCCCGACCTCGTTTGACGCTTCCTGTAGTGCGAACAAGTATCGATTGGGGCCGATCCCGACAATCCCTACCGGGGGCACCCCCCAGCCACCGTCTGTCACCAGGGTCCCGGCCTCTCCGAAGTTCCCGTCCCCACACGAGGTGTCCCCGTGCCAGCCCAGTCCGAAGACCCCACCACCGCCCTGAACCACCTCACCTCCCGCCGCTCCCTCCTCAAGGCCGGAGCGGCCGGCGCGGCCGTCGCCCCGGTCCTGGCCGCCTGCGGCGGCGGGGGCTCCGGCTCCGGTGGTTCCGGCGACGGCGAGCCGCAGACCGGCGGCCGTCTGAAGGTGGGCGTCGCGGGTGGCGGCGCCAGCGACACCCTCGACGCGCACGACCCCACCGACAACGTCGACATCGCGCGCAACCACGCCCTCTACGCCGCTCTGATGCGCTTCGACAACGACGGCACCATCGAGCCCTACCTGGCGGAGTCGCTGGAGCCCAACGAGGACGGCACCGAGTGGACGCTGGTCCTCAAGGAGGGCCTGACCTTCCACGACGGCAGCCCCGTCACGACCGAGGCGGTCGTGTACTCCCTCAAGCGCATCCTCGACCCCGACAACCCCATGCGCGGCGCGGGGGACATGCCCGGCGTCGACCCGGAGAAGCTCGAGATCGTCGACGAGCTCACGATGACGATCCCGGTCGACGAGCCGCTGGTCACCCTCCCCGAGGCGCTCGCCGAGTACTACAACTGCGTCATCCCGGTGGACTACGACCCGGACAACCCGATCGGTGCCGGTCCCTTCAAGTTCTCCGAGTTCAAGGTCGGCGAGTACAGCGTCTTCGAGCGCCACGAGGGCTTCCACATCGACGGCCTGCCCTACGTGGACGAGCTGGAGATCGTGAACTTCCCCGAGGACGACGCCCGGGTCAACGCGCTCAACAGCGGCAACGTCCAGGTCATCAGCCAGGTCCCGCACGTCCAGGTCGCCATCATGGAGGGCGACCCCAACGTGAACATCCTGGAGTCCGAGACCGGCATGTGGCTGCCCTTCACGATGAACGTCGAGGAGGCCCCCTTCGACGACGTGCGCGTCCGCCAGGCCTTCCGCCTCATCGTCGACCGGCAGGAGATGATCGACCAGG
The DNA here is from genome assembly GCF_001083815.1 of Nocardiopsis sp. SBT366. Lineage (NCBI taxonomy): Bacteria > Bacillati > Actinomycetota > Actinomycetes > Streptosporangiales > Nocardiopsidaceae > Nocardiopsis > Nocardiopsis sp. SBT366. The sequence goes on from NZ_LAVM01000089.1 coordinate 4,021, forward strand.
CGCTGGCCGGGTACGGCCAGCTCGGCAACGACATGTACGCGCGGATGGACCCGTCCTACCCCGAGGACATCACGCAGCGGGAGCAGGACATCGAGGAGGCCAGGCGCCTGCTGGCCGAGGCCGGTCACGAGGACGGCCTGGAGGTCGAGCTGGTCACCTCCGACATCAGCGCCGGTGTGGTCGCCTCCGCCGAGGTCTTCCAGGAGCAGGCCCGTGAGGCCGGGGTCACCGTCAACCTGCGCCGGGTCAACCCCAGCGACTACTGGAACCCGGAGGAGGGCTTCCCGTACGCCTTCGGGCAGGACTTCTGGAGCGCCCGGAACTACATCACCCAGACCGCCCAGGGATCGGTCGTGGGCGCCCCCTACAACGAGACCATGTGGGGCGAGCACGAGGAGTGGCTGGAGTACCTGGAGGAGGCGCGTCAGACCGCCGACGACGACGAGCGCAACGAGCTCATCCGCAAGGCCCAGGAGATCGAGCACGAGGAGGGCGGCTACATCGTGTGGGGCTTCGTGAACCTGCTCGACGCCTACCACTCCTCGGTGCACGGTCTGACTCCGGCGGTCTCGGGTCACCCCCTGGGTTCCTACGCCTTCCACACCATGTGGCTGGAGCAGTAGCGGACATCCGGTTCCCGAACCTCCAGACCGCTACCGAAAGCTCACCATGACTCGACTCATCGTCGTCCGCCTCTTCTTCGGCGCACTGACGCTCTGGGCGGTGTCCCTCGTGGTCTTCGCGGCCACGCAGGCTCTGCCCGGCGACGCGGCCCAGCTGATCCTGGGGCGCGACGCCACCCCGGAGCGCTTGGAAGCGCTCCGCAACCAGCTCAACCTGCACGAACCCGTGGCCGTGCAGTACATGCAGTGGCTCCAGGGACTGGTCCAGGGCGACCTGGGCACGTCGTTCTCCAACCGGATGCCCGTCGCCGAGTACCTCACCGACCCGGTGCGGAGCTCACTGACCCTCATGGGCTTGTCCGCCCTGGTCGCGACCCCGATCGCGCTGTTCGTGGGGGCGTTCAGCGCCCTGCGCCGCGACCGCGCCTTCGACCACACCTCCTCCATGGGCACGCTCGTTCTGGCGTCCGTCCCCGAGTTCGTGGTCGGCATCCTGCTGATCCTGCTGCTGGGACCGGGTGGGCTCGGTGTGTTCCCGTCCGTGTACGCCCGTGAGGGGGGACCCGAGCAGTGGGTCCTGCCGGTGCTGACCCTGGCTCTGGCCGTGGCCCCGCCGATCGTGCGCATGATGCGGGCGACGATGATCGAGGTCCTGGAGAGCGAGTACGTGCAGCAGGCACGGCTGAAGGGCATGGGCGAGCGCACGGTGCTGTGGCGTCACGCCGCGCCCAACGCGATCGGCCCGGTCGCCCAGGTGGTCGCCCTCCAGCTGGCCTGGCTGGCCGGCGGCGTGGTGGCCATCGAGTTCCTGTTCAACTTCCCCGGTGTCGGCAAGGTGCTCATGGACGCCATCGGCAACCGTGACGTGCCGCTGATCCAGGCCGTGGTCCTGCTCATCGCCGGGATCTACATCCTCGTCAACCTGGTCGCCGACGTGATCGGGCTGGCGGCCAACCCGAAGGTGAGGGTCGCGAACCGATGACTGGACCTTCGACGAGCACACCCGCCACCGCGGCGCCACGGCGGCGTCCGGGGCTGTTCCGGACCGCTTGGCGGTTCGGCCGCACCAAGGTCGGTGTGGCCCTGACCGGGCTCATCGTCCTGATCGCGGTGCTGGGGCCGTTCGTGGCCCCCTACACCGCCACCGAGTTCGTGTCCAAGCCGTTCGAGACCGGCGTGGACGGCACCCTGTTCGGCGGTGACAACCGGGGCCGCGACGTGTTCACCCGCTTCCTGTGGGGCGGCTGGACACTGCTGCTGTTGGCCGTCGCCTCCGCCGGGATCGGTGTGGCCGCGGGAACGGTGATCGGCGTCATCGCCGGCTACCGCCGCGGCTGGGTGGATGACGTCCTCATGCGCACGAACGACGTGCTGCTGGCCTTCCCCCAGCTGATCGCCGCCCTGCTGGTGATGTCGATCCTCGGCCCGAAGGTGTGGCTGATCGTCGCGGTCATCGCGGTGTCGCACATGCCGCGCGTGGCCCGGGTGATCCGCGAGGCCACCCGCAAGGTGATCGAGCAGGACTACGTGAAGGCGGCCGAGGCGATCGGGCTGCCCCGCTGGCGGATCATGACGGTGGAGATCCTGCCGAACGTGACCAGTCCGCTGCTGGTGGAGCTGGGCCTGCGCCTGACCTACTCCATCGGTGTGGTGGCCGTACTCGGGTTCCTCGGCATGGGCCTCCAGCCGCCCACCGCGGACTGGGGCCTCATGATCAACGAGAACCGCCAGGGCATGGCCATCCAGCCGTGGGCGGTCGCACTGCCCGTGACGGCGATCGCGGTGCTCACCGTCGGCGCCAACCTCATCACCGACGGGCTCTCCCGCGCGGCGATCGGTATCGACCGGGGGGTCGAGAAGTGACCTTGAACGAGAACACGGAGCCCGGCGGGACCGGGACCGGGAACACCCGACGGACGGACCGCCCCGAGGGCGAGACCGTGCTGGTGGTCGACGGGCTCACCGTGATCGGACGCCCCTCGGACGTCGAGATCATCAGCGGCGTGTCGATCACCGTGAAGCGCGGCGAGATCCTCGGGCTCGTGGGCGAGTCCGGTTCGGGCAAGACCACCCTGGGTCTGTCGCTGCTGGCGCACTGCAAGCGCGCCACGGAGATCGTCGGGGGTCAGGTACTGGTCTCCGGCCAGGACCTGGCCACGTTGAACGAGCGAGAGGTCCGTCAGCTGCGCGGACGCGCGGTGGCCTACATCCCGCAGTCGCCCGCCTCCGCGCTCAACCCGGCGCTGCGGCTCGGTGTGCAGCTGGCGGAGGCCCTGCACGACGGTTCGCTGTCGGACAGGGAGGCCCGGGAGCGGGTCCGCGAGGTCATGCGCGAGGTGGCTCTGCCCGACGACGAGGTCTTCCTGCGCCGCTACCCGCACCAGCTCTCCGGCGGACAGCAGCAGCGGGTGGCGATCGCCATGGCGTTCGTGGGCCGCCCGGACGTGATCGTGCTCGACGAGCCGACCACCGGCCTGGACGTGACCACGCAGGCGCACGTGCTGGAGACCATCCGGTCGATGACCCGTGACTACGGGACCGCCGGTGTGTACATCAGCCACGACATGGCCGTGGTCGCCGACCTGGCCGACGACATCGCGGTGATGTACCGGGGCGAGGTCGTGGAGCACGGGCGCGCCCAGACGGTGCTGTCCGATCCCCGGCACGCGTACACGCGCCAGCTGCTGATGGCGGTGCCGCTGCTGAAGACCTCGGGCCATGAGGAGCCCGAACCCGAGGAGGAGCCGCTGCTGCGGGTCTCCGGGCTGGCCGCCGGGTACGGGCGCACGCAGGTGCTGGAGGGGATCGACGTGTCGGTCTCCCGAGGCGAGTGCGTGGCACTGCTGGGCGAGTCAGGGTCGGGCAAGACGACGCTGTCCCGTTCGGTGGCGGGTCTGCACCACCAGTTCACCGGCGAGATCCTCTTCGACGGGGAGCCGCTGGCCACCAGCAGCTACCGCCGGACGGCGGAGCAGCGACGCCGGGTGCAGTACGTGTTCCAGAACCCGTACGAGGCGCTGAACCCGCGCAAGCGGGTGCGGGACCAGGTCCTGGGCCCCTACCGGCACCTGGTGGGCCGACCCGACGACCCGGACGCCGTGGTGGCCGAGGCCCTGGAGCGGGCCGCGCTGCCCGCCTCCTACGCGGACCGCTTCCCCGAGCAGCTCAGCGGTGGTGAGCGCCAGCGCGTGTGCATCGCGCGCGCGGTGGCCACCCGTCCGGACCTGCTCGTGTGCGACGAGATCACGTCGGCGCTGGACGTCTCGGTGCAGGCGGAGATCGTGAAACTGCTGCGTGAGCTCCAGGACCAGGGCATGGCGCTGCTGTTCGTGACCCACAACATCGCGCTGGTGTCCAACATCGCCGAGCGGGTCGCCATCCTGAACAGGGGCGAGATCGTCGAGTACGGACCGGTGGGCGAGGTGATGTCGTCGCCGAGGCACGAGTACACGCGCGCGCTGATCGCCGACACACCTGACTTCGAGCTGTCCTTCCCCGGCGCCCCCGAGCGCCTGGGCATGGACGCGGAGCGGAAGGGAACGTCGGACCGCGTCGCCGAGGCGTGACCCGGTTCCGGACGGGGGGCGGGGTGCGCGGTGCGCGCCCCGCCCCCCGCTTGTGCGGCGTGGTCAGGGCTGGGGGTCGGCCTCGCGGACGGCGGGGATCGGCGCGGGCCGGGCGAGGGTGACCAGGACCAGCAGGCCCAGAGCGGATGTGCCGAACAGGAGCAGGCCCATGGGGACCGCCGTGGTCTCGTCCAGTCCGACCATGGGCGCCACTGCGGCGCCGATGAACATGGGTAGGGCGCCCAGGAGCGAACTGGCGCTCCCGGCCCGGTTCTCCTGGCCTTCCATGGCCAGGGCGAAGGAACCCGTGAGGACCATGCCCATGCAGGTCATGTAGACGAAGATCGGGACGACCAGCAGGACCAGCGGCCCCTGGAGGAACGCCGTGGCGAGCACCACGGCGGTGGCGGCCACCGCCACGACCACGGCCACCCCGAGCAGGGTGCGCTCCCCGTAGCGGTCGCTGAGGCGGCCGACGGCGGCGCTCCCGAGGATGATGGCGATCCCGTTCACGCCGAACAGGAACCCGAACACCTGCGGGGACACCCCGTACAGGTCCTGGTAGACGAAGGGCGTCCCGGCGACGTAGGCGAAGCTACCACCGTGCAGCAGGCCGACGATGAGCGTGTGGCCGAGGTAGCGGCGGTCGCGGAGGAGCACACCCATGGTGCGCAGGCTGCCGCCGAGCGTGCTGGGGATGCGCCGCTCCACGGGGAGGGTCTCCGGCAGTCGCGCGGCCACGACCAGGACGACCACGGCGCCGAGCAGGGCCAGCGCCCAGAAGATGCTCCGCCACGTGGTGGAGGGCAGGAGCAGGACCCCGCCGCCGACCACGGGGGCGACCATCGGGGCGACCGCGACCACCACCATGATCAGTGCGAAGAACCGCGTGAGCGCCGTGCCGTCGAAGACGTCTCGCACCACGGCGCGGGAGAGGACCACTCCGGCGCTGGCGGTGAACCCCTGGAGGAAGCGGCCCAGCACCAGCACCCCGGTGTCGGGGGCGAGCGCGCACAGGGCCGAGGCCAGCACGAACAGGGCCACGCAGACAAGGAGCGGCCCGCGTCTCCCCCGGGCGTCGCTGATCGGGCCGATCACCACCTGGCCGACGGCCAGGCCCACCAGGCAGGCGGTGAGGCTCAGCTGCACCTGGGAGGCGCTGGCGCCGAGGTCGCCTGAGATCTCCGGGAAGGCCGGGAGGTACATGTCGATGTTGAGCGGGCCCAGCACCGTCAGCAGGGCGAGGAGGAGGGCCAGCCCCAGGCGAGCGCGACCGGTCGGGTTGTGGAGCATGGGGCCTCTCTGCGGCACGGGGGAGGGAGCCCGTCCACGTTACCGAGCGCCGTCGGCACCGACCCGGGACGGATCGGCAAACTGACGGGGATGCGTCAGGTACGCGCCGCCGCTCAGAAGAGCACCGACATGACCTCTCCCACCTGGCGGAAGCCGACGCGCTGGTAGGTGGCCCTGGCGGGGGCGTTGAAGTCGTTGACGTAGAGGGTCACCCGGGGGGCGATCTCGGCGAGGGCGTAGTTGACCACGGCCGCCATGCCCGCGCTGGCGTAGCCCCGGCCGCGTAGCTCCGGGTGGACCCACACCCCCTGGACCTGGCAGGCGTGCCGGGTGACGGCGCCGATCTCGGCCTTGAACACCACGCGGCCGTCCTCGATCCGGGCGAAGGCGCGGCCGGTGCGGACCAGTTCCTCTACGCGGGCGCGGTAGAGGGCGCCGCCGTCGCCGGAGTCCGGGGGGACCCCCACCTCCTCGGTGAACATGGCGACGCAGGCGGGCACCAGGGTGTTGATCTCCTGGACGCGTACCCGGCGCACCAGGGGGTCGGGGGCGACGACGGGCGGGCCGTCGATCTCCAGGACCGGCTGGCTCGCGCGGATGACGCGGGCGGGACCCCAGGCGGGGGTGATCTGCTGCCAGAAGTCGCTGACCGCCTCGACCGGACCGACGATCGAGGAGCAGCGGCGGCCGCGCCAGCGGGCGTGGTCGGCGAACCCGCGTACCGCGGCGGGCCCCGCGTTGACCGGGACGAGGTTGGCGCCCGAGTAACACAGGGCGGTGAGTCTGCCGCGTTCGGTGTGACCCCAGAGTTCGGCCCCGGCCCCGCCGGACATGCCGGTGGCCATCAGCCGTGAGGCGACGAAGACGTTGCCCACGGGGTCGGCGTCCAGGAGCGCGCGGACGGCCTCCCGGTCACGTTCTCCCAGAATCCGTACCGCCGAGGTCCGCAGCATCGCATCTCCCCCATCATCCCGATCACCTGCTCCGGCGGGACACCGGATCGGTTCGTGGGCCCACGACGAATTCGCGCCGATTCCAGCCTATTCGACCCTCTGTCCGGACTCACCTGGATGATTCGAGTCCGATCGGGCCAAGGCGTTCCACCCGCGTCGGTTCGGTCGGTTCGGTGCTCTGCGCACCGCGCGGGCTGGGTTCGGGGCGGGCGTCGCAGGTGACGTCGGGGCCGTCCGCGCCGCGTTCGGGCAGGACCCCGTCCCTGAGGTAGGCGACGACGGTCTCGTCCACGCAGGTGTTGCCGGTGAGGGCCACGCCGTGGGTGATGCCGCCGTCCTCGATCACCAGTGAGGAGCCGGGCAGGCGCTCACGCAGGGAGTAGGCGCCCTCGACCGGGGTCGCGCCGTCCGCCGTGGCGTGCACGACGAGCACGTCCCCTTCGTAGGCGGCGTGTTCGCGGGGTCCGTCACCGACCTGGAACCACGGTGCGGACTCCGCGTCCCAGGAGGCGCACGGGGCGTTGTACCAGATGTTGTGCCAGCCCAGGAAGGGCGCGTCCTCGTGGATCCGCCTGGCGTCCGTGTCCCAGGTGTCCCAGTCGCGGGGCCATGGGGCGTCGGTGCACTGGACCGCGAGGTAGCCGCCGAAGCCGGGGTCGCTGTCCGCGTCGTCTCCGTAGGTCTCGTGCAGCTTCAGGAGCGGGGCCGGGTCGGCGTCGTTGACCTGGGCGGCCAGGGCTTCGGCGACGGAGGGCCAGGAGTTGCCGCTGTAGGCGACGACGGCGGCGGCGCCGTCCAGTTCGGAGGGGCCGACGGTGTCCTCCAGCGGGGCCTCGCGCAGACGCGCGCGCAGGTCGTAGTAGGCAGCGGAGACCGAATCGCCGTCGGCGCCCAGACCGTACGTGGCGTCGTGGCGGGCGATCCAGTCGAAGAAGTTCTCCGCGGCGCGGTCCAGGGACCGGCTCTGGCGCAGGTTGCTCTCGTACCAGGGCAGGTCCGGGTCGACGACGCTGTCCAGGACCACTGCGCGCACGCTGTCGGGGTAGAGCGAGGCGTAGACGGTGCCGAGGTAGCTGCCGTAGGAGTAGCCGAGGTAGTCGACCTGCTCCAGGCCGAGGGCGACGCGGATGGCGTCCATGTCGTGCGCGGTGTCCTCGGTGCGCATGTGGTCCAGGAGCGGACCGGTGTTCCGGGCGCAGGCGTCGGCGTAGGCCTCGGCGTCCTCGCGCAGCGCCCGCTCCTCCGTGGCGTCGGCCGGGACGGAGTCCTTGCGGACGGGGGCGAAGTAGGCGGGGTCACAGGTGACGTTGGGGGTGGAGGCGCCCATGCCGCGCGGGTCGAAGGCGACCACGTCGTGGATCTCGCGCAGTTCCTCGGGCATGCGGTTGTGGGTGTGCGCGGCCCACTTGCGTCCGGCGCTGCCCGGCCCGCCCGGGTTGACCAGCACGGTGTGCTCGGCGGTGCCGGTGGCGGGGACCCGGGACAGGGCGATCTGGAGGGTCTGGGCGAGGTCGGCGACGCGTGCGCCGTCGGTGCTCCTGGCCATGGGGACGGTGAGGGTGGCGCACTCCATCGCGGTGTCGCCGACCGGTTCGAGGTCCTCGCAGGGCCGCCAGTCAAGCGCCCTCTGGTCGATCCTGGTGGTCGGCGCGGGGGGCGTCCCGGTCGGGGCGGCCTGCGCCGTCGGAACGGCGACCAGGGATGCGAGGAGCACCCCGGCGGAGACTGCTGCCCACTGTGTGCACGCTGATCGCACTCGCTTACCCCCGATACCGGCCAGGATGTCCTCATGCATTCTCACCGCTACGCAACGTGACAATGGGAAGCGACACGGGCCCCGCCCGAGCACTCCCCCGGTAACATGTGCCCTGGTCAGATCAGACATGGACAAAGGGGCACAATGCGGCTTGATCGTGTCGACGAGCGAATCATCGCGATGCTCGGCGCGGACGCGCGGACGAGTTTCGCGGAGATCGGCGGCGGGGTCGGCCTCAGCCCCTCCGCTGTGAAGCGCCGGGTGGACCGCCTGATCGAGTCCGGGGCCGTACGCGGCTTCACCGTGGTCGTCGAGCCCCAGGCGATCGGCTGGACCACCGAGGCCTTCATCGAGCTCTACTGCCGCGCCCGCACGTCCCCCGGCGAGATCCGCATCGGCCTGTCCGGCTACGCGGAGATCACCTCGGCCTGCACCGTCACCGGGGAGGCCGACGCCATCGTGCAGGTCCGCGCACGCGACACCCGGCACCTGGAGGAGGTGATCGAGCGGATCGGCGCCGAACCCTTCGTGGTCCGCACCAAGAGCACCCTGGTGCTCTCCCGCCTGGTCGACCAGCCCATCCTCGCCGGAGCCGCCGGGACCGACCCCCTGGACTAGGCCCCAGAGCCGGTCGCCGGAGGCGGGGATGCCGGGACGCCGACGCCCGGCCGGCCCTCGTACGGACGCCACGCCCCGAGCACGGGTGAGCGCCGCCGGATCCGGTCAGTCCTCGGGCAGGGCCACCGGGGCCAGCTCGTCGAACAGGTCGCCCGGGCCCGGGTTGGTGGGGTCGGTCCGGCCGCCGAAGTGGTGCATGACGCCCCACACCGCGTTCAGAGCGGTCTGTACCGCGCCCTCGGCCCACCCTGCGGTCCAGGACACGTCGTCACCGGCGAGGAAGAGCCCCCGGTGCCGCTCGGCCAGGTCCTCCTGGTGGAAGTGCGTGAACAGGCGGCGCTGGTACCGGTAGTGGCCGGGCAGGTTGGCCTTGAACGCACCCATGAAGTACGGCTCGTCCTCCCAGGAAACCGTGACCGGGTCACCGGTGATGTGCGAGCGCACGTCCACGTCCGGGTAGATCTTGCCCAGCGAGGCCAGCATGACCTCCAGGCGCTCGTTGGCGGACAGCGGCAGCCACTTGAGCGAGTCGTCGCACCACGTGTAGGACAGGCAGATCGCCGCCGGGCCGTCCGGGTCCTCACCCTCCAGCAGGTAGGTGCCCCGGGTCATGCGGTCGGTGAGCGTCATGCTCATGACGTCCCGGCCCGTCTCCGGGTCCTGGTCCCTCCAGAACGCGCGGTCCACCGGAACGAACAGCTTCGAGGACTCCATGTAGTGGGTCCGCTCGATCGCCGTCCAGTGGTCGATCGGCAGCAGGTCGTCGTCGCAGTCGATCTTGGACAGCATCATCCACGACTGCGCCGTGAACACGGCCGCCGGGTAGGTACGGGTGGAGCCGGAGGAGTCCGTGACGGTGATGTTGCCCGTTTGGGAGCCCTTGGCCGCCGTGCGGCGCAGCGCGGTCACGGCCGGGCGCGCCTCACCGCCGTGCAGCGAGGCCAGGGACGTGCCCTGCGCCCAGTGCACGAGCTTGTCCGGGGCGTCCTCCCACAGTCGGAGCGGGAGCTGGTCCACGCCCCCGACGATGCCCATGTGGTCGTCGTCGGCGCCCGTGTAGGTGACCCGCAGGATCTCCAGGATGGAGTTGGGGAAGTCCGTGTCCCAGCCGCCGGTCCCGAAGCCCACCTGGCCGAAGACCTCGCGGTCCCTGAAGGACGCGAAGCCCGGGGACTCGCACAGGAAGCCGTAGAAGGTCTGGTTGTCGAGCCGCTCGACCAGCCGGTTCCAGATCTCCTTCTGGGTGGCCACGTCGCGCTCGCGGATGGCCCGCTGCATGCGGGTGTGCTCGACGCTCTCCAGGGTCCGGTCCCAGGCGCGCGCCACGTCCCGGTACAGCTCGGGCAGGTCGTCCAGGTGCGTCGCGTAGTGCGACTCGCCCTTGAGGTCGACGACGGTGCTCGGGGTGGCCGGGGAGAGCGGGTTGGGGAAGGGGCTGGTGCGCAGGTCCACGCGGTCGGCGTAGTGCCAGAAGGACGTGGAGGTCGGCGGGAAGCGCATCGCGCCCATCTCGGCGACCACGTCGTCGGGGGCGCCGGGCAGGCGCTCGGTGCGCAGGCGTCCGCCGATCCGGTCGGCCTCGTACACGACGGGCCGCAGCCCCATCTTCATCAGCTCGTAGGCGGCGACGATGCCGGAAAGGCCGCCGCCGATGACCGCGACCTCGGCGCCGTGGTGTTCGGCGGGAACCTGCCCCAGGCCCGCGGGGTGCGCCAGGAACTCGTCGTAGGCGAACGGGAAGTCGGGCCCGGACATGGTCAGGGGACGGTCCTGGTCGTCGGACACGGCTGCGGTACCGGCGGACGTGGGCACGGCGGACGTCATGGGGCCCTCCTTCGCTGGAGCGGGGTGTGTGGGTGCCGCGGTGCGGCGGTGTCGGGTGGGGCGGGTGGTGTCAGTGGGTGTCGGGCGCGGGGTACAGGTCCGTGCGACGGTCCCCGAGGTAGGAGAGTTCGGCACGGGAGGCCTCGGTGGCCGCCGGGTCGACGTCGCCGACCAGCAGGCTCTCGGTGCCCCCGCCCCGGAGCAGCTCGGTGCCGTCGGGGCCCACGAGCGTGCTCAGTCCGACGTAGTCGAGTTCGCCCTCGGTGTCGCAGCGGTTCACGTAGGCCAGGTGGAGCTGGTTCTCCATGGCCCGCGCCGGGACGAGGAGTGTGGCCACCGACGTGTTCGGGGCCATCAGGGCGGTGGGCACGACGAGGAGGGTGGTCCCAGCTTGGGCATGGGCCCGGACGGTCTCGGGGAACTCGACGTCGTAGCAGACCAGGAGGCCGATCCGGTGACCGTCGAGGTCGACCTGGACGACCAGATCGTCGCCGGGACGGAAGAGGTCCCGGTCCAGGCCGCCGAACAGGTGGGTCTTGCGGTACAGCGCGCGGGAGGCCCCCGTGGCGTCCACGAGCCGCACCGCGTTGTACACGTCCCCGTCGGCCAGCTCGGGAAAGCCGTAGACGATCGCCACGCCGGTGTCGGCGGCGATCCGGGAGACCGCCGTGAAGAGGGGGCCCTGCGCGGGTTCGGCCAGGTCCCGGACCCGCTCACCGATGTTGTAGCCGGTCAGCGACATCTCGGGGGTGACCAGCAGGGCGGCGCCCTCGGAGGCGGCCGCGCGGGCCCTCCCGTGGAGCCGGTGGAGCGAGGAGGCGGGATCGCCGCTGCGTCCCGTGCCCTGGTCGAGGGCCACGCGCAGTGGTGCGGGCATCGCTGCGTACCTCCTGGTGTGTCGCCGCTGGTCGGCCGCGTCCACTCTAGGTGGAGGGGGACGTGGGAACCGTGTGTGGGACGTGCACTCCGTTGCGAGTTCACGCTGATCCGGAGTGCTTCTTTGCGCCCGATGGCCTTCTCACGCTCCGTTCGTTCGCCAACCCGGAGCGGTTTCGGGCACCAGGACGAACGCGGGGAGGGGCCAGGGGGATTCCCCCGGCCCCTCCCCCGATCGTCCGTCCGCCGCCGTGGGCGGCTCGGCTCCGGTCAGGAACCGACCTCCACGGCGGGCTCGGTCTCCAGCGCGGAGCGGCGCATGCCGTAGCCGAAGTAGATGGCCAGGCCCACCACGAGCCAGGCGCCGAAGGCGACCCACACGCTGACCGGCATGCTGACCATCAGGTAGGCGCAGGCCAGCACGCCCAGGACCGGGGTCACGGGCGCGCCGGGCATCCGGAAGGCGCGCTTGAGGTCCGGGCGGCTCCTGCGCAGCACGAGCACGGCCACGTTGACCAGGGCGAAGGCGAAGAGCGTGCCGATGGCGGTGGCGTCCGCGAGCGGACCGAGCGGGATGAGCGCCGCCAGCAGGGCGATGAACACCGACGTGATGATCGTGTTGGCTCGTGGGGTGCCCCGGGAGTCCACCTTGGAGAAGGCGGCGGGGATCAGTCCGTCGCGGGACATCGCGAAGAGGATGCGGGTCTGGCTGTAGAGGACCACCAGGACGACGCTGGCCAGGGCCAGGACGGCCCCGGCGGCGAAGATGACCGCCCAGATCGGGGTGCCGGTGACGACGGTGAGGATCCCGGCCAGGGAGGTCCGGCCCTCGGCGAACCGGGTCCAGTTGAGGGCGCCGACCGCGCTGAAGGCCACCAGGCAGTAGATCGCGGTGACCACGATCATGGAGAACATGATGGCGCGCGGCAGGTCGCGCTGCGGGTTCCGGGCTTCCTCGCTGGCGGTGGAGGCGGAGTCGAAGCCGATGTAGGAGAAGAACAGGGTGGCTCCGGCGGCGGAGACACCGGCCATGCCCATCGGCAGGAACGGGGCGAAGTTGCCCCGCTGGACGGCGGTGATCGCGATGGCCACGAACATCACCAGCACCGCGATCTTGATGGTGACCATGACGGCGTTGACCCGGGTGCTCTCCCGTACCCCGGCGAGCAGAGCGAACATCGACAGCAGGACCACGACGGCGGCGGGGACGTTGATCACTCCGCCCTCCAGTGGTCCGGCCAGAAGCGCGCCGGGCAGCGACAGGCCCGTGGTCAGGTGCAGGAGCTCGTTGATGTACTGGCCCCAGCCGACGCCGACCGCCGCCACGGAGACCCCGTAGGTGAGCATCAGGCACCAGCCGCACACCCAGGCCATGAATTCGCCCATGGTGGCGTAGCTGTAGGAGTAGGCCGAGCCGGAGGCGGGGATCATCCCGGCCATCTCGGCGTAGGCGAGCGCGGAGAAGAGCGCGGTCACACCGGCCAGGACGAACGCCAGGATGACGGCGGGTCCGGCGATCGGGACCGCCTCTCCCAGGACCACGAAGATGCCGGTGCCCAGGGTGGCGCCGATACCGATCATGGACAGCTGCCAGAACCCCATGGTGCGGCGCAGGCCGTTGTCGCCCTCGGTCTCGGCCACGAGCTTCTCGACCGGCTTGCGTCGGCTCAGACGCCGCCCCAGCGTGGGAGCGGAGGCGTCCGCCAGCGCGGGGCTCTTCTGGTCCACCACGAAATGACTCCTCGACGTTCTGCGGGTGGGCACACCGGATCGGCGCCGTCACGAACCAACGGGACCCCATTTGTGCCTTCGGCAACGTTAATGGTGTTGCGTGAGTAACATGACCCACATTCGTTGCCTTAGTCGGCTTCCCATGACGGGATCATGCGTGCTGACGCAAGAAAACGCACGCCATGGTGATCCATGTCATGTGTCGTGACACACGGCGATCAGGCTCACCTGACCAGCGACGATGCGGGATCCACCCGTGGGTGTAAGCGTTCGGCCGCCCCGGGTGTTCCTGGCCCGCGCTCGGCGGTCCCGGACCAACACGACCCCAGGACACGACAAAGGGGAGCACGGCACCGGCCGTACTCCCCTGAAGCGTGGTGGCCCCTGGCGGGAACCCCCGCGGATCAGCCCGCGACGGACACGCTGGGCTCGCCCTCGACCCCGGCCTCGCCCATCTCCTCGGCGATGCGCATGGCCTCCTCGATCAGCGTCTCGACGATCTTGGACTCGGGGACGGTCTTGATGACCTCGCCCTTGACGAAGATCTGGCCCTTGCCGTTGCCGGAGGCCACACCGAGGTCGGCTTCGCGTGCCTCACCCGGGCCGTTCACGACGCAGCCCATGACGGCCACGCGCAGCGGCACCTCCAGGCCCTCCAGCCCGGCGGTGACCTCCTCGGCGAGCGTGTAGACGTCCACCTGGGCGCGGCCGCAGCTCGGGCAGGAGACGATCTCCAGGCCGCGCTCCCGCAGGCCCAGGGACTCCAGGATCTGGGCACCGACCTTGACCTCCTCGGCGGGCGGGGCGGACAGGGACACCCGGATGGTGTCGCCGATCCCCTCCGACAGCAGTGCGCCGAAGGCCACGGAGGACTTGATGGTGCCCTGGAAGGCCGGACCGGCCTCGGTGACGCCCAGGTGCAGCGGGTAGTCGCAGGCCTGCGACAGCAGCCGGTAGGCGTTGACCATCACGACCGGGTCGTTGTGCTTGACCGAGATCTTGATGTCCTGGAAGCCGTGCTCCTCGAACAGCGAGCACTCCCAGAGCGCCGACTCCACGAGCGCCTCGGGAGTGGCCTTGCCGTACTTGGCGAGCAGGCGCTTGTCGAGCGAACCGGCGTTGACGCCGATCCGGATCGGGGTCCCGGCGTCGGAGGCGGCCTTGGCGATCTCGGCGACCTTGTCGTCGAACTTCTTGATGTTGCCCGGGTTGACGCGCACGGCGGCGCAGCCCGCGTCGATCGCCGCGAACACGTACTTGGGCTGGAAGTGGATGTCGGCGATCACCGGGATCTGCGACTTCCTGGCGATGATCGGCAGCGCGTCGGCGTCCTCGTTGGTCGGGACGGCCACGCGCACGATCTGGCAGCCCGAGGCGGTCAGCTCGGCGATCTGCTGGAGCGTCGCGTTGATGTCGGAGGTGCGGGTGGTCGTCATGGACTGCACGGAGACCGGCGCGTCCCCGCCCACGGGGACGTTCCCGACCATGATCTGTCGGGTCTTGCGCCGGGTCGCCAGCGGGCGCGGCGGTGTGGCGGGAATACCGAGATCAATGGTCACGCTTGGTTCACCTCGTCTGCCGCCGGAGGGAGGGCGGCACTTGATGTCGTCCGGTTCGTGGAGAGTGGGGCGCGCGCGGAGGCGCCCGCCAGGCGTGTCCGGGTGCTCCGTCTCGCTGGCCTCCGCCACGGCGGCGATCCCGGTACGCGACCCCAAGGTTACCCGCCCTTCGGGCGAACCACGGCCCTTCGTGGGCGCGCTCACACCAGTTCAACCCGTGTTCATCCCTCGGGGACGGCGCACGGCCGCCCCCGGAGGGGTCAGCCGAACAGCCGTACCGGGTTGATGAGGTCGGCCACGAGCAGGATGACACTGAAGACGAGGAAGCAGCCCACGATCACGTAGGCCACAGGTGTCAGCAGGGCCACGTCCACCGGTCCCGGGTCCGGTCTCCGGAAGATCCGGGCGGTCCACTTCTTGATGGACTCCCAGATCGCCCCGGCCATGTGCCCGCCGTCCAGCGGCAGGATCGGCAGCAGGTTGAAGGCGAAGAGGAAGAGGTTGACGCTGGCCAGGATGCTGATCATGATCGCCACGGTGTCGATCACCGGCAGGCCCTGCGACATGATCTCGCCGCCGATGCGGGAGATGCCGACGATGCCGACCGGGGAGTCCTCGGTGCGCTGCTCGCCCAGGAAGGCGGCGCCGAACACCTCGGGGACCCGGCTGGGCAGGGCGATGATCGCCTCACCGACGCTGACCAGCATGGTGCCGACCTCGGAGACCGACTCCCCCACCGTCAGCGGCTGGCGCTCCTGGACGAACACCACGCCCAGGAAGCCCACGACCTCGGTGGCGGCCACCCTGCGGCCCTGCTCGTCGTAGACGTGGTCGCCCCGGTCGTCGGTCTCGTAGACGATGTTGCCCTCGGCGTCCCTGGCGGGCAGCTCGTTCTCGACGATGTCGACGTCGGTGGTGAAGCGCTCACCGTCGCGTTCGATCACGAACTCGGTGCTGCCCAGGGACTGCCTGATCTGCCCGTTGACGGTGTCGCCGGTCACCGGCTCGCCGTCGATCGAGACAACGACGTCGCCGGGCTCCAGCCCCGCCTCGTGTGAGGGGGTGGGCGCGAACTCGTCGGTGCACTCGGTGGCGGTCACCCCGGCGGGGACGACGCACTCGCGGACGGACCCGATCTGCGGGGTCTCCTGGTGCACGCCGATGCCCATGAAGAGCACGCCGAGGAGGATGATCGCCAGCACGAGGTTCATGCCCGGACCCGCGAACATGACGATCAGGCGCTTCCAGGGGGAGCGCTGGTAGAACTGCCGGTCCTGGTCCTCGGGGGACAGCTCCATGTAGGAGGCCTCGCGGGCCTCCTCGGCCATGGCCCGCCAGCGCGACATCTTCCTGGCGCCGGTGTCCGCCCGTTGCCGGGCGGGCGGGAGCATGCCGACCATGCGCACGAACCCGCCCAGCGGGACGGCCTTGATGCCGTACTCGGTCTCGCCCCTGCGCACCGACCACAGCGTCTTGCCGAAGCCCACCATGAACTCGGTGCACTTGATACCGAACATCTTGGCCGTGGACATGTGGCCGAGCTCGTGCCAGGCGATCGAGAACAACAGCCCCACGACGAACAGGACGATCCCGACCACGGTCAGCAGAACGACCATGCATCTCTCCTCAAACCGATGTCGGTCCTCAGCCGCGGGTGAGCAGCTCGCGCGCGCGGGTTCGGGCCCAGGTGTCAGCGGCGTACACGTCGTCCAGGGTCAGGGTCGAGGCACCCGGATGGTCCGCCCGCTGGTGTTCAGAGACTACCTGGGAGACGGTGTCCATGATGGCCGGGAACGCGAGGTTTCCCTTGAGGAACGCGTCGACGGCCTCCTCGTTGGCGGCGTTGTAGACGGCCGGGGCGGTTCCGCCCGCCGCACCGACCTCCGCGGCCAGTCTCACGGCGGGGAAGGCCTCGTGGTCCAGCGGTTCGAAGGTCCAGCTCTGGGCACGGGACCAGTCCATACCGGGCGCGGCGTCGGGGACGCGCTCGGGGCCGCCGATCCCGTAAGCGATCGGGATCATCATGCTGGGCGGGCTGGCCTTGGCCAGGGTGGTGCCGTCGACGTACTCGACCATGGAGTGCACGATGGACTGCGGGTGCACGACCACGTCGATCCGGTCGAAGGGCACGTCGAACAGCAGGTTGGCCTCGATGACCTCCAGACCCTTGTTGACCAGGGTCGCGGAGTTGACGGTGATGACCGGGCCCATGCTCCAGGTGGGGTGGTCCAGGGCCTCGGCGGGGGTGACGTGGGTGAGTTCGTCCGCCCGACGGCCCCGGAAGGGACCGCCGCTGGCGGTGACGACCAGGCGGCGCACCTCGGATCGGGCTGCGTGGACCAGGCCCTGGGCGGGGCTGGTGAGTTCGCCCTCGGGCACGTGGGGGAAGCACTGGGCGATGGCGTAGTGCTCGGAGTCGACCGGGACGATCTGGCCGGGGGCTGCCAGGTCCCGCACCAGCGGCCCGCCGATGATCAGGGACTCCTTGTTGGCCAGGGCGAGGGTGCTGCCGGCCCGCAGCGTGGCCAGGGTGGACTCAAGACCCAGGGCGCCGGTGATCCCGTTGAGGACGACGTCACAGGGGAGTGCGGCCAGCGCGGCCACTCCCTCGGCGCCGACCAGCACCTCGGCGTCGGAGCCCTGTTCGCGCAGGAGGCGGGTGAGGTCGGCGGCGCGAGCGGGGTCCGCCACGGCCACGTGCCCGACCCGGAGCTCGACGGCCTGTTTGGCGAGCAGGTCGGCGCGGCCGCCCCCGGCCGCCAGGCCCACCACCCGGAAGCGCGCGGGGTTGCGCTGGACGATGTCGACGGCCTGGGTTCCGATGGAACCGGTGGAGCCGAGGATCACTACTGTTCGCTGCTGTTCTTCTCGCACCCCTCCATTGTCCCGCACCCGGAGGCCCAACGCCGGGGCCTGTGGACAACGCGTGGGAACGACGGGGCGAACCCTCGGAGGCGGGCTCGGGGGTGGACCCAGGGG
>NZ_LAVM01000090.1:0-21743 GCF_001083815.1 Nocardiopsis sp. SBT366
CCCCCGCCCCGCGAACGGCCCGGTTCCGTCGCCTCGGCCGCGCCGTCCGCGCGGCGGCCGCGGCCCTCGTGGTCCTGGGAGCGGCCGGAGGAGCCGTGCTAGCCGAACCGGCGGCCGACGACGTCCTCGCGATCGACCACAGCCGGGGCACCCCCGGCCACTGCCCCGACGCCGACGGCGTCACCGTGGTCATCGACTTCCAGGAACTCGGCGGCGAGACGATCGTCCGCTGCGCGCCGGGCGACCAGGAGACCGGTCACTCCGCCCTGAAGAACGCGGGCATCGAGATCACGGGGACCAACCGCTGGGGCGAGGCCTTCATCTGCCGGATCGAGGGCAAACCGGGGCCCGACACCGAGCCCTGCATCGACACCCCTCCGGCCTCCGCCTACTGGTCGTACTGGCACGCGCCCAACGACGGCACGTGGACCTACAGCCAGTGGGGGGTCATGAACCGCAAGCCGCCGCCGGGCAGTTTCGAGGGCTGGTCGTTCTCCCTGAACCGCAGCGAGGACGGCAACCCGCCGCCCCGCGTCGACCCCGTCCGCCCCGCGAACAGCGGCGGCAGCGGGGGAGGTGGCACCGGCGGTGGTGACGTGGGCGGCGGCGGTGGTTCCGTCGGCACCGGCGGTGGCGGGTCCAGCGGCGCGACCGGCGGAGCTGGGGGGTCGGGAGGCACCGCGGCCGGTTCCCCGAACGGTTCCGGAGAGTCCGGCGGGTCAGGCGGAGGCGACGGATCCGGGGACAGCGGAGACGACACCGAGGGTGACCCGGGAGACCGGGGCGGCGAGGGTGACGGGGGGTCCGAGCGCACCGCCACCGCCCACAACAACGACGACCCAGACGTGGAACCCTCCGGGTTCGACGAGCCCGCCCCCGGCCCGGACGACCTGCCCGAGGAGGCCCCCGGCTGGGCCGACGACCCGGCCAACACCGAACTGCTCGCCAGCAACCAGCCCGCGGACGACCTGCCCTGGGGCACCGTCCTCGGCGGCGCGGCCGCACTGCTCCTGGCCGTGGTCGGGCTCGCCACCGCCTGGCAGCGCCGTCAGGCCCGCGGGGCCCACGGCACGTGACCCTGGGCGACGACCGGCCGTCCCCGGACGCCGTGAGGCTCCGGGGCGGCGACGGGCCACCGGCCGGGGCGCCGCTCCGGGGCCCGGCCCGCGTCCTGCCGCGCGCCCTCCACCCGGGGGCGTGGTGGATCTGGGCCCTGGGCCTGGCGGCCGCCGCCAGCCAGACCAGCAACCCCCTCCTGCTCGTCCTGTTCGCCTGCGCCGCCGGGTACGTCGTCGCACGGCGCCGCACGGACGCCCCCTGGGCGCTGGCCTTCCGGATGTACCTGATCGTGGGCGCGTTCATCATCGTGTCCCGCCTGGTCTTCCGGGTGGTCTTCGGCGGCGGGCAGGGGGACGTCATCCTGTTCACCCTTCCGGAGATCCCCCTCCCCGAGACGGCCGGCGGCATCAGACTGTTCGGACCCGTCGCACTCGAACAGCTGCTCAGCGGCCTGTACGACGGCGTCCGACTGGCCACCATGGTGCTGTGCGTGGGTGCCGCCAACGCCCTGGCCAACCCCAAACGCCTCCTGAAGTCGGTCCCCGGCGCGCTCTACGAGGTGGGCACGTCGGTCGTGGTCGCTATGACCGTCGCGCCCCAGCTCGTGGAGAGCGTGGGACGGGTGCGGCGGGCGCGCCGCCTGCGCGCCGGACACCAGAAGGGCTTCCGGGCGCTGCGCGGGATCGTCATCCCCGTGCTGGAGGACGCCCTCAACCGCTCCCTCGCCCTGGCCGCCGCGATGGCCTCGCACGGATACGGGCGGGTGGGGGACACCCCGCCGCGCACCCGCCTCGTCACCGGGTTCCTGGTCGTCGGCGGGCTGGTCGGCGTGTGCGTCGGACTGTACGGACTGATGGACGCCAGTACCTCGCCGCACATGGGCACGTGGGGGATGGCCGCAGGGCTGACGCTCGCCGTCTCCGGGTTCGTGCTCGGCGGCCGCAGGGTGCGGCGGACCCGGTACCGGCCGGACCGGTGGCGCCCGGCCGAGTTCCTGGTGGCCGGTTCCGGTGCGGCGGCGGCGCTGCTCGTCAACCTCACCACCCGGGTCGACGCCGCCAGCCTGTACCCCTCGCTCAACCCGCTCGCCTGGCCCGAACTCACCCTGCTGCCCGCACTGGCGGTCCTGGCGGCCGTCCTGCCCGCCTGGCTCACCCCGCCGCCCCCGACCATGCTCGGACCCGGTCCCCTCCCGGCCGACACCGAACAGGAGCACGCACGATGATCCGCTTCGACGCGGTGACCTTCCACTACACGGGTGCCGAGCACCCCGCGCTGCACGAGGTGGACCTGACGGTGGAGGAGGGTGAGCTCTGCCTGGTCACCGGGCGTACCGGAGCGGGAAAGTCAACGCTGCTCAACGCTGTGAACGGGCTGGTCCCGAGGTTCACCGGAGGCCGCCTGGCCGGTCGTGTCTCCGTGACCGGGCAGAGCACCGCGGACCGGCCGCCCCAGGAGTTCGCGCACCTGGTCGGGGTGGTCGGGCAGGACCCCCTGGCCGGGTTCGTCACGGACACGGTGGAGGAGGAACTGGCCTACGGGATGGAACAGCTGGCAGTCCCGGCCGACGTGATGCGCAAGCGGGTCGAGGAGACCCTGGACCTGCTGGGGATCGCCGAGCTCCGGCACCGGTCCATGCGGACCCTGTCCGGCGGCCAGCAGCAGCGCGTGGCGATCGGCGCCGTCCTCACCCCGCACCCGCGCGTCCTGGTCCTCGACGAACCCACCTCCGCCCTGGACCCCACGGCCGCGGAGGAGGTCCTGGCGGCGGTCATCCGGCTCGTCCACGACCTGGGAACCACGGTGCTGGTCGCCGAACACCGCATGGAACGGGTCCTCCAGTACGCGGACCGCCTCGTGCACCTGTCCGGAGACGGCCGGGTCACGCACGGGGAACCGGCCGCCATGATGGCGGGGGCCGACGTGGCCCCGCCTGTGGTCCGGCTCGGGAGACTGGCCGGGTGGGAGCCCCTCCCGCTGTCGGTGCGCGACGCCCGTCGCCGGGCCGCGCCGCTGCGCGAACGCCTCGTGGGCGCCCGCCCCGGTCCCGGCATGGAGCGCATGCCCTCGGTGCCGCCGCGACGCGGAGGCTCCGAGGTCCCCGTGGAGCCCCCGGTGCTGCGGGCGCGCGGGGTGGTCGTGGCCTACGGCCGGGTGGTCGCTGTGCGCGAGGTGGACCTCGACCTGCGCCCAGGGGAGGTCACAGCGCTCATGGGCCGCAACGGTTCCGGCAAGTCGTCGCTCCTGTGGGCGCTCCAAGGCGCCGGACCGCGCCGTTCGGGCACCGTCGAGACCGGTGGTGAGGACCCCGGAGGGCTCTCCGCGAGGGAGGCACGCGAACGGGTCGGGTTGGTTCCGCAGACCGCCGCCGACCTCCTGTACCTGGACACCGTCGCCGCCGAGTGCGCCCAGAGCGACACCGAGTCCGCGGCCGGGCCCGGGACCTGCCGCGCCCTCCTCGACCGGATCGCCCCGGGTGTCCCCGACGACCGCCACCCCGGGGACCTGTCCGAAGGGCAAAAGCTCGCCCTGGTCCTGGCGGTTCAGCTGACGGCCGCGCCCCGTGTGGTGCTGTTGGACGAGCCCACGAGGGGTCTGGACTACCACGCCAAGGACCGCTTCGCCCGGGTCGCCCGGGAGCTCGCGGACGAGGGGCGCTCGGTGGTGGTGGCCACCCACGACGTGGAGTTCGTGGCCAGTGCCGCAGACCGCGTGGTCGTGATGGCCCAGGGCGAGGTGGTCGCGGACGGCCCCACCGCGGACGTGGTCGTGGCCTCCCCGACCTTCGCGCCGCAGGTGGCCAAGGTGCTCAGCCCCCAGCCGTGGCTGACCGTCGAACAGGTCCGGGCGGCACTCGAACCCAGGGAGAGCATCGCGTGAACACCCCACCCGTACCCTCATCCGCAGCAGAACCCCCACCCCCACCACCCGCACCCGCACCCGCACCGGTACCCACACCCGGGCACCGGGTCTCTGCGGTTCGGGTCAGCGGCCGCACCGCGGTGGTCCTCGCCCTGGCGAGCGCCGCCGGACTGGCCATGTTCTTCTGGCCGCTGTTCGCGGCGCCGCGGCCGGAAGCCATGGCGCACAGCGCGGACGCTCCGCTCATCTTCGTCGTCGCCATGCCGGTGCTGCTCGCCGTGGTCGCCGCCGAGATGACCTCCGGGGGGATGGACACCAAGGCCCTTGCCCTGCTCGGGGTCCTCGCGGCACTCAACGCCGGGCTGCGTCCGCTCGGCGCCGGGATGATGGGCATCGAGACGGTGTTCTTCCTGCTCGTGCTGGCGGGCCGGGTCTTCGGGCCGGGCTTCGGGTTCCTCCTGGGCGGGATCTCGTTGTTCGCCTCGGCGCTGCTCACCGCCGGTGTGGGGCCGTGGCTGCCGTTCCAGATGATCTCCTCCGCCTGGATCGGCCTGGGAGCCGGACTGCTGCCGCGCGGAGTCACCGGGCGGGCGGAGATCTGGATGCTGGTGGGTTACGGGGTCCTCGCCGCGTACGCCTTCGGCTTCGTCATGAACATGTGGTTCTGGCCGTTCACCGCCGGTGTGGGCACGCAGCTGTCGTTCGTGGCGGGCGCCCCGGTCCTGGAGAACCTCCAGCGCTTCACGGTGTTCACGCTCTACACCTCCACATGGAACTGGGACACCGGCCGGGCCCTCACCAACACCGTGGCCATCCTCCTCGCCGGTCCGGCCGTGCTCGCCGCCCTGCGCCGTGCCTCGCGCAGGGCGGCCTTCGACGCTCCGGTCGCCTTCACCGGCCCTCGGCGATCCGGGTGGGCCCGCCTCAGCCGGTGATCTCACCGCGGCCGATGGCCGCCTGTCTGCGTGCCTCGACGTCGTCCACCAACAGGTCCAGCATCTCCTCGGTGACACCCAGGCCGAAGGTCCGCAGCGTGAGGATCGGCAGGGACCGCGCCATCTCCAGCATCTCCGGGGGGAGGTCGTCGAGCCCGGGGAAACCGGAGATGATCTCCTCCATGACCGGCCCTCCGACGGGGTGGGAGCGCCACTCGCCCACGGTGTTGTGCTTGGTCAGGGGGCGTACGTAACGGTCACCCTGGGTCGTGATCTCCCCGCTCAGCGGCAGGTCCCGGGAGGACGCCCCGACGGCGACGGTGTAGGTGCCCGCCGCCAGGGACCAGCGCTGGGCCCCGGGGTCCCAGACGGACAGGTCCCGGGCGGTCAGCGGGAGGGCGACCCGGATGCTCCCACCGGGCTCCAGCGCCACCTTCGCGAACCCCCGCAGTTCGTGCCGGGGCCGGGTCGGGTGGTCCTGCTCGACCCCCGTGTACAGCTGGGCGACCTCCTGACCGGACCGTTCCCCGGTGTTGGTCACGGTGAACGACACCGTCCACGCGCCGCCACCGTCCGGGACCACCTCCAGTTCCGAGTAGGCGAAGGTCGTGTAGGTGAGGCCGTGCCCGAAGGGGTAGGCGACCGGGACGCCCAGGGTGTCGAAGTGGCGGTAGCCGACGAAGACCCCCTCGCCGTGGCGGACCACACCGTGCTCGCCCGGGAAGTTGAGGTAGGTGGCGTGGTCGCTCAACCGGACGGGGATCGTCTCGGTGAGCCGCCCCGAGGGGGAGACGACTCCGGTCAGCACGTCCACGACGGCCGCCCCGCCCGCCTGGCCGAGGAGCCAGCCCTCCACCACCGCGTCGGCCTGGTCCCGCCACTCGGCCACCGAGACCACACCACCGTTGGACAGAACGACCACCACCCGCTCACTGACCTCGCGCACCCTCGCGAGAAGCTCCAGCTGCGCCGCGGGCAGGCTGATCGTGGTCCGGTCATAGCCCTCGGACTCGTCAGCCTCCGGCAGCCCGAGGAAGAGCACCGCCGTGTCGGCCGCGCCCGCCGCCGCCACGGCCTCCTCCACCAGCGCCGTGTCGGCGGTCCCGTCCAGAGTGAACCCGGCGGCGAACCGCACCTCCGCCAGCGCGCGCTCGAACCCCTCCAACGCCGCGTGCACCCTGGTCGGCACCACGCGGGAGGAGCCGCCGCCCTGGTACCGGGGCGTCCGGGCGAACTCGCCGATCACCGCCACCGAACGGTCCGCCGCCAGGGGCAGGACGCCGCCCTCGTTCTTCAACAGCACCAGCGCCTCACGGGCGGCCTCCCGCGCCAGCGCGTCGTTGGCCTCGTGCTCCAGTGGACGCGAGGTGTCGGCGGACACCCGCTCCTGCAACCGCCTCAGCCGCTCCACCACGGTGTCCAGCACGGACTCGTCCAGCTCACCGCGTTCCACCGCCTCCACCACGGCCTGGTCGGTCCCGCTGGGCGGCATCTCCAGGTCGAGCCCCGCGCGCACCGCGGCCACCCGGTCCATCACCGCGCCCCAGTCGGAGACGACCACGCCCTCGAACCCCCACTCCCCGCGCAGGAGGTCGGTGAGCAGCCACGGGTCCTGGCTGGTGTGCACGCCGTTGAGCCGGTTGTAGGAGCTCATCACCATGGCGGGCGCGGTGGCGCGGACGACCTCCTCGAAGGCGGACAGGTAGACCTCCCGCAGGGTGCGGTCGTCCACCTCGGCGCTGATCCGGTGCCGGTCGGTCTCCTGGTTGTTGGCGGCGAAGTGCTTCACGCATGCCCCGACCCCCTGCGACTGGACGCCCTCCACCAGGGCGGCGGCGATGCGCGCCGTGACGTGCGGGTCCTCGGAGACGTACTCGAAGTTGCGGCCGCACAGGGGCGAACGCTTGATGTTCATGCCCGGGCCCAGGACCACGTCCACGCCCTGCGCGCTGGCCTCCCCTCCCAGCGCCGCGCCGACCCTGCGCACGAGGTCGGGGTTCCAGGTCGCGCCCAGGCCCACGGCGGGCGGGAAACACGTGGCCGGGACGCTGCCGCCGATGCCGAGGTGGTCGCCCTCCTCTGGCTGGTGCCGCAGTCCGTGCGGTCCGTCCGCCAGGTGCAGGGGGCGCAGCACGCCCTCCACAGCGGTGCTGTGCCAGGTGTCGGAGCCGGAGGTGGCCGAGGCCTTCGCCGCGAGGTCGGGACGTGGTTGGTTGTTCATGGCCTGTCTCCCGTGGGGTCGGTGCTGCTCGTGGGGGGCGGAACGGCGATCCCGAGGTCCCTGAGGAAGGTGGTGACCACGGTCCGCATGTCGACGGAGTCCGGGTCGAGGAGCCACTGGACCTGGAGTCCGTCCTGGAGAGCGAGGAACTGTTGGGCCGCGATCCCCGGCGAGGGGTGCGACCGGTCGCCGAGGAGCCCGGCGAAGGCTGCGGTGAGGTGTTCGCGCAGGACGCGATACCTGCGCACGAAGTACTCGTGGGCGGGGTGCGCGGGGTCGGTGGCCTCGGCCGAGAGGTTCACGTAGAGCGAGACCAGACCGGGCGTGCCCGCGTTGCGCTCCACGATCCGCACGATGTTGTCGATGAGCTCCCGGTGGCTCAGGTGCTCGCCGAGGACCAGCGGGGCGTCGGCCTCGTCACGCCTGCTCAGGACGTGTATGAGCATGGCTTCCTTGTTGGGGAAGTGGTGCAGTGCGCCCGCATGGGTGATCCCCGCGTGCGCCGCGATGTCGCGCAGTGACACCGCGCGGTAGCCCGACCGCGAGAACAGCTCCGAGGCGGAGTCGATGATGCGCTGTCGGGTGCGCTCGCCCTTGCTCGGCCGGGTGGGGTCTGCGTCCGCCACTGGCGGTCTCCTCGCGGTTGGTCGCGCCACGGGTGCACCGTTGACGGCGAAGGCCCTGGTCGCTCCGAGACTACGGTCGGGGCCCCTCGTTCCTCCGGCACGCGCCCACCGCGCCGCGCCGTGTGGGGTGCAGAATCTACCAGTTGGTTAATTTGTGGCACAAGACACATGATGGTGTCGTTCCGGCCGGTGCGATCCCCGTCGACGCTGCTCCTCCGTCCCCGCGAACGTCGCGTGTCCGGACACCGTGGGGGGTCGGTGCGCCCTCCTGACGGCGGGCCCGTGGCGCGCTTGCGCTGGTGGGGGAGGGGCCGGGGCTCGGGCGACCCCGGGAAGGAGGACAACCGGAAGGAGAAGAACGTGGACGTGGACGGCGAAAGCCGGTCCTGGACGGCGACGGAGCGCATCGGGCCCCTCCCTGGTGTCGCGGAACGGGGGGTCTGTTCCAGAACACCAAAAAGGGGCCGTGCGCGCCACCTCCGATGCGTCGCCTGTGGACAACCGGACCGGGCCGAACCAGGTCTCAACCGGCCGTCGTCCGCCAGCGGGACAACCGGCGTTCCAGGACGACCAGCCCGCCGTTGAGGGTCACGCCCAGCAGCGCGATCGACAGGATGCCCGCGTACATGTCGTGGATCTGGAAGTTGAGCTGCGAGGAGTTGATCAGGTAGCCCAGGCCCGACTGGGCCCCCACCATCTCGGCGGCCACCAGCACCAGGATCGACGCGGCCCCGGCCATCCGGATCCCCGTGAAGATGGACGGCACCGCTGCGGGCACGATCACCTTGCGGAACAGGGCGAGCGGCCCGAAGCCGAGCGAGACCGCCGCCTTCACCAGCAGCGGGTCCACAGTCCGCACGCCGGTCACGGTGTTGAGCAGGATCGGGAAGGTGCAGGCGAACACCACCAGCGCCACCTTGGACGCCTCGCCGATCCCCAGGATCAGCACGAACACCGGGAGCAGCGCCAGGGCCGCGGTGTTACGGAACAGCTCAAGGACCGGCATGAGGAAGTCCGACACGGGTCGGTACCAGGCGATCAGCAGACCCAGGGGCACCGCCACCGCCACGGCGAGGGCGAACCCGGCCAGCGCGCGCGACAGGCTCGCGGACACGTGCGCCCACAGTTGGCCGCTCGACGCCAGATCGGCCGTGGCGACGAGGACTTCCGAGAGCGGCGGCAGGAACACCCGGTCGACGAGCCCCACGCGGGGGGCCGTCTCCCAGAGCAGCAGGAACGCGACGATCGCGGCCGAACGCTTGAACCACGACCAGCCGATGACCAGCAGGGGGCGCGTCGGCCGGGTCGTGGGCGGATCGGTCGGGGGAGCCGGGGGAGCGGTGGTGCGGGTGAGGGTGTCAGCCACGGTCGGCCTCCAACGGTACGGGTGCGTACTCGGACTGCTGGGCCAGCGCCACCTCATCGTGGAGCTCCTGCCAGACCCGGTTCCGGTAGCGGGCGAAGGCCGGGTCCGAACGCGGGTCCCGGCTGGCCTCCCGGTCCAGGTCGATATCGATCACGCTCTTGATCCGCCCCGGCCGCGACGTCATCACGGCCACTCGTTGTCCCAGGTAGACGGCCTCGTCTATCCCGTGCGTGATGAACAGGACGGTCTTTGCGGTGCGTCGCCAGATGGTCCGCAACTCGTCCTGGAGGGACTCCCTGGTCTGGGCGTCCAACGCCGCGAAGGGCTCGTCCATGAGCAGTACCTCGGGGTCGAAGGCCAGGCTGCGGGCGATCGCCACCCGCTGCCGCATACCGCCGGAGAGCTCGTGTGGGTAGCGGTCCGCGAACCCCTCCAGACCCACAAGGGACAGGTACTCGCGGGCGCGCGAGGCCCGGAGGGACCGGGCCAGCCCCTTGGCCTCCAGACCGAACTCCACGTTGTCCTGGGCGGTGCGCCAGGGCAGCAGCGCGTACTGCTGGAACACCAGGCCCCGGTCGAGCCCGGGCCCCTCCACGGGACGCCCGTCCAGGAGGATCCTCCCGCCGCTGGGCCTCGTGAGCCCGCCCAGCAGATCGAGCAGGGTGGACTTCCCACAGCCGCTGGGACCGACCAGGGTGAGGAACTCACCCTCCGCCACGTCCAGGGTGACGTCGGCCAGGGCGGTCAGGGGCGGGCCCGGCCTCCCCCTCGGGTCGCGGACGGGGAAGGTCCGCCGGACCCCGTCCAGCCGCAGCTTGGGGTGGTCGCTCATGCGTCCTCGCTCTCGGTCGGTCCGCTCGCGGGCTCGCCGTCGGGGCCCGCGTCCTCGGGGAAGGTGCCGTTGTGGAACGGGTTGAACTCGTTGGTGTACAGCTCGGAGGCCTCGACCGAGCCCTCGGGCAGCTCTCCGTTGCGGTCCAGCCACTCCAGCCAGATCGCGAACTCCTCCTCGGTGATGACCCCGCCCGGCCCGGCCACGCCGCTGCTCCGCCAGTACTGGATGACCTCGGCCGACTCGTTGCGGCCGCGCTCCTCGACGATGCGCGCGAACCGGTCCACCACCTCCTCGCGCGGGGTGACCTGGGACCAACGGATGGCGCGGGCGATCCCGCTGACCAGGGTGAGGGTGGCGTCGGGGTTCTTCTCGACGAACTCGTCGCGCAGCACCAGGGACCCGTAGCTGAAGGTCCCGTACAGACCCTCGTCGGTGAAGAGCGGGCGGATACCGCCGCGTTCCAGGGCGGTCTCGCGCAGGATCCCGCCGAGCGTCGCGACGTGGACCTGCCCGGCCCGCAGGGACTGCTCGGTGTTGGCGGGCGGCACGACCGTGAGCTCCACCCGGGCGATCTCGTCCTCTGCCAACCCCTCCCGCGCCAGCCACTCGCGGACCACGAACTCGTGGTGGGCGCCCAGGGTGTTCATCGCGACCCTCCGGCCGACGAGGTCCTCGGCCCGGGTGATGTCGCTGTCCTCCAGGACGTAGTAACCGCTGAACGCCTCCTCGTCGGACCCGTAGTAGGACACGACGGAGGTGATCGGGGACCCGGCTGCGACCAGCTTGGCGATCGCCCCGTTGAAGGCCCCGCCGACGTCGGTGTCGCCGGTTGCCACGGCCTGGATGTCCTGGGGCCCGCTGGTGGTGTCGCCGATCCACTCGAGCTCGATGCCGTCCAGGTAACCGAGGTCGGCGGCCAGCTCGGGGAAGACCACCGAGCCGGCGGTCCCCTGGTACCGCACGACGGCCGCGTCCGGGTCGCTGGCCGAACGGTCCGGGGTACCGCAGGCGGCGGCCAGGGGCAGGACGGCCCCGGCCGAGGCGGTGTAGCGCAGAATGTCGCGTCGTGTGTGCATGTGTGCCTCCGGAGAACGGCGGGCCGCACGCGTGCGACCCGCCGTCGTCGTGGGGGTGTGCTGCGGTGGGGCGGGCCCGCCGGGGCCCGGGGGTCAGAGCGCCGGGGTGTACTCGCTGGAGTCGCCCACCAATGAGCGGCTGGGGCTGCCGTCGACACCCTTCGGGACGTCGCCGCCCACGGTGATCCGGTGCAGGCGGCGGGCCTGGTCGTCGTAGTCGGCCACCGCGTAGTGCTGGGTGGCGCGGTTGTCCCACACAGCCACGTCCCCCTCGCGCCAGCTCCACCGCACGGTGTTCTCCGGGCGGGTGACCCGCTGCTGGAGGAGTTCGAACAGAGCGGTGAAGTCCCGGCTGCTCAGACCGGAGAAGTGCTGGGCGAAGTGACCGAGGAACAGGGCCCGCTCACCGGTCTCCGGGTGGACGCGCACCACTGGGTGCTCGGTCCGGTACAGCGTCGAGACGAACTCCTCGCGGTACTTCCTCAGCTCACCGTTCACCTCGGTCCTGGGAGTGGAGGCCGCGTAGTCGTAGTCGTTGGTGTGCACCGCGCGCAGGCCGTCCGCGAGCGCCCTGAGCGGCTCCGGGAGGTCCTGGTAGGCGGTGGCGGTGTTGGCCCAGGTGGTGTCCCCGCCGTACGGGGGCAGGCGGATCGCGCGCAGCACGCTGGCCTGCGGGGGCCGGTCGACGAAGGTGACGTCGGTGTGCCAGCTGTTGGCCTTGCCGCGCTCGGAGTCGATGGGCAGGACGTGGTGCTCCTGACCGAACACCCGGCCGGTGGTGGGGTGCGGTGTGGTGAGCGGGCCGAGGAGGGAGGCGAATCCGGCCTGGGTCTCGTCCGTCAGGTGGTGCTGGTCGCGAAAGAAGATCACCTTGTGCGCGAGCAGGGTCTCGCGGACCCGCGCGACGGTGGCCTCGTCGAGGTCGGGGCCGATCTCCACGCCGGAGATCTCGGCTCCGATCCGTCCGGCGACGCGTCGGACGCTCAGGTCCGTGGTGGTGGTCACGTTGGTGCTCCGTTCTGGCAGCGGGTGCGCGGCGGTCACCTCACGCGTTCGGTCGCGGTCCGTTCGCGGCGGGTGACTTGAAGGTAGGGCCCTCACACGATCAAAGTCAACCAAATAAGTAGGAAAACCATGAATAGGCAGATGGGGAGGTCAGAGGGGTTGGAGGTCGTTCAAACGCCGTTCACACCGGACACCGAAACGTCATGCTGGCCGCCCCCGTGGCCGGCGGCTCCGCTACGGTCGGACCGATCCCCAGACCCCCGAAGAGAGGGCCACCGATGAGCGACCACCAGAAGCGGGACCGGACCGGCGCGGACCCGACCCAGTCCTTCACCGGGCTCACCGAGAACTATCAGGCCTTCCGCCCCGACTACCCGGCACCGATCCTCGACACCCTGGGCGAGCACCTGCGCGCTGGGGCCACCGACGCCTGGCCCAGCCCCTGGCTCCTGCTCGACGTCGGCTCCGGGACCGGTATCTCCACCCGAGCCCTGCGCTCCCTCGTCGGTCCCCGGCCCCGCGTGGTCGGTGTCGAACCCGGCCGCGACATGTTCGGTGCCGCGGAGGCGGAGGGCGGCGGGGTCGAGTACGTCAACGCCCGCGCCGAGGACGTCCCCTTCCCGGACGGATCCGCCGTGCTGGTTCTCACCGCCCAGGCCGTGCACTGGTTCGACCGCCCCGCCTTCTTCGCCGAGTCCGCCCGACTCCTCGCTCCGGGCGGCACCCTGGCGGTACTCAACAACAACCGCGACTACACCGGAAGCGCGTTCGTCGACGACCACGAGGCCCTGCTGGAGAGGTACAGCCCCGGTTACGACCGCCGCTACCGCCAGTTCGACCTGGTCGGAGAGATGTCCGAGGTTCGCGGACTCGCCGGGGCCACCGAGCACACCCACCACTGGACCCGGGTGCTCACCAGCGACGAGTACCTGGGTATGGCGCTGTCCTCCAGCAGAATGGCCGCCGCCGCGCGCGAACTCGGTGAGGAACGCACCCGAGCCGAGATCAGGGCCGTCGCCGACCGCCACTTCCCCGACGGCCGGGTCGTGATCCCCTACACCACCCAGCTGGTGGTGGCCCGCCGAGTGTGAGCGGGACGCCCCTGCTGCCCGCCTTCCCGGGGTTTACGGGATCACTCCCTTCCGCTGGCCTTGGCCAGAGACGCCCCGGGGAACGCTCCCGCAGATCGGGCCCGCTCAGCGGGCCGGGCAACGACGACGGGGGAACCAGCACCCATGGCGCAGCTGATCGTACTCGGGGTGGCCGACCGCGACACCGCCGAGAAGGCGCTCGACATCGCCTCCGACCTGAACAAACAGGAACTCCTCCGGTTGGAGGACGCCGCGTACGCCTACAAGGACGGCAGGGGCCGTCCCCGCATCCACCAGACCGTCAACCTCACCGGCCACGGTGCGGCGGGCGGCGCCCTGTGGGGAACGCTCATCGGCCTCCTCTTCCTCAACCCGCTGCTCGGCCTGGCCGTCGGCGCGGGCGCGGGCGCCATCGCGGGCAGGCTGAGCGACGTCGGCATCGACGACGACGTGATCAAGGACATCGGTGCCCAGCTCAAGCAGGGCCGGGCCGCCGTCTTCCTCCTCGCCGCGGACGCCACCACCGACCGCGTCGTCGACGCCTTCCGCCCGCTGGACCCCGCCGTCATCCAGACGAACCTGTCCAAGGACAACGAGAGGGAACTCGTCGAGGCCCTCCAGGCCCAGTAGGAACCGGGCCGGACCCGAACACGGGACGCCGGGCCCTCCCACGCCGCCGACGCGGGCCACTCGCACCGGCGGCTCCCTCCGGTTGGGGCACAACGGGCCGCACCCGGCCGGACGAACCGCGTCCGTACGACGAGGAGCAGCGATGACCGGTCACGGACCCGACGACGACACCGACTTCGCCAACGCCGAGCGCGGACTGGTCGCCCGGCTCGAACCCGGCCAGATCAGGGACGGGGACGGGCGCGTGGTGTGGGACGCCGACGCGTACGGCTTCCTCGACGCGGAGTGCCCGGACACAGCCAACCCGAGCCTGTGGCGACAGTCCCAGCTGTGCGCCAAACAGGGGTTGTTCGAGGTCACCGAAGGCATCTACCAGATCAGGGGCCTGGACCTGTCGAACATGACCCTCGTGGAGGGTGACCAGGGCGTCCTGGTCATCGACCCCCTCATCTCCGCCGAACCGGCGCGCGCGGGACTGGAGCTGTACCGGGAGCACCGGGGGAACCGACCGGTCAGCGGGGTCATCTACTCGCACTCGCACGTGGACCACTTCGGCGGGGTCGGCGGGGTCACGGACGGCACCGTGCCGATCCTCGCCCCGGCCGGGTTCCTGGAGCACGCGGTGGCGGAGAACGTCCACGCGGGGCCCGCGATGGCCCGCCGCAGCCTCTACCACACGGGCTCCCACCTGGAGGCCGGGCCTCGGGGCCAGATCGGGGTGGGGCTGGGCCAGACCAGGTCGGTCGGCACCGTGACCCTCATCGCGCCCAACCGGGAGATCACCCGAACCGGCCAGGAGGAGGTGGTGGACGGGGTGCGGATCGTCTTCCAGATGACGCCAGGAACCGAGGCGCCCACGGAGATGAACTTCTACTTCCCCGACCACCGCGCCCTGTGCATGGCGGAGAACGTCACCCACAACCTGCACAACATCCTCACCCTGCGCGGGGCGCCCGTGAGGGACGCCCGGGTGTGGTCGCGCTACCTGGACGAGTCCGTGGAGATCTTCGCGCACGAGTCGGACGTCCTGTTCGCCTCCCACCACTGGCCCACCTGGGGCACGGAGAACCTGGTGGCGCTCCTGCGCCAGCAACGGGACCTGTACGCCTACCTGCACGACCAGACCCTGCGCCTGATGAACCAGGGCTACGTCGGCGCGGAGATCGCCGAGCACCTCCGGATGCCGCCCGGGCTGGAACGGGAGTGGCACACCCGCGGCTACTACGGGTCGGTCAGCCACAACGTCAAGGCGATCTACCAGCGCTACATGGGCTGGTTCGACGGCAACCCCGCCCACCTGTGGGAACACCCGCCCGAGGAGGCCGCGCGCCGCTACGTGGACTGCATGGGCGGTGTGGACGAGGTGGTGCTCCGGGCGGACGAGTACCGGGACCGGGGCGACCTGCGGTTCGCCGCCACGCTGCTCAACCACGCCGTGTTCGCGGAACCGGAGCACGCCCGGGCGCGTGCCGCCCTCGCCGGGGTGTACGAGCGGCTGGGGTTCGGCGCGGAGAACGGCACCTGGCGCAACTTCTACCTCCAGGGCGCCGCCGAGCTGCGGCGGGGAAAGCCGGAACTGCCGTCGAACCTGGGCACGGGCATGGCGGCGGCGCTGTCGCTGGACCAGCTCTTCGAGTCGGTGGCGATCCGCGTCAACGGCCCCCGGGCGTGGGAGGAGCACTTCGTGATCGACTGGGTGTTCACCGACCTGGACACCACCTTCCGGACGACGCTCTCCAACGGGGCCCTGACCACGAGGGAGAAGCCGCGCCGCGGGGAGCCCGGGCTCACGGTGACCCTGAACAAGTTCCGCCTGCTGCGGCTGCTCGCGGGCAAGGGGACCGAGGGCATGGCGTTCGCGGGGGACGGGGAGCTGTTGGACCGGCTGATGGGACTGCTGGACCGGCCGGACCCCACTTTCGACATCGTCACCCCCTGAGGAGGGCCTGCGTGCCGGGGGAGCAGCCTCGCGGCCAGCACCGACCCCATGCGGGTGGTGGTCTCAGAGCATGGAGGTGGTCGACCAGTCGGCCGATCCGCACGGCGACCTCGGGGTCGGAGGACGCGCTCCAGCTCTCGCGCTGGAGGACGGACAGCTGTGCGTCGACGATCGGCAACGCCGCGCCGGTGCGAATCTCTGTGCTCATACCCGAACCCTCGCAGCGGCCCAGGGGGCGGAACAGGCACGGTCGCGCGCACCACCGGACCGATCCGGTCACGGGTCCACGGCCATGGGCCATGAGAGCCCGGGACGTCGGGCCCGCGAGCCCCGGGGCGGGTCCGCGCGGACGAACCCGCCCTCCCGGATGGGCCGCCCCGGGGGCGCGGACCCCGCCGTCCCAGCGGTACGGCTCAGACCAGTCTCTTCTTGAAGCCGATGTGGCTGGGCTCGTATCCGAGGCGCTGGTAGAAGCGGTGGGCGTCCTGCCTCTTGGCGTCCGAGGTCAGCTGCAACATCACGCAGCCGCGTCCCCGGGCCTCGCGTTCGGCCCACTCCAGCAGGGTGGATCCCAGGCCGCCGCCGCGTTCGTCGGTGTGCACCCGGACCGCCTCGATCTGGGCGCGGGTGGCACCCTGCCGCGACAGGCCCGGGACCACGGTGAGCTGGAGGGTGCCGACGACCCGGCCGTTGCGGCGTGCCACCGCCAGATACTGGTGGGGATCCGCGTCGATGACCTCGAAGGCCTCCAGGTAGCGGGACAGGTCGTCGGGGGTCTCCCGGCGGGCCCCCAGGGGGTCGTCCGCGAGCAGGGCGACGATCGCCTCCACGTCGGTCTTCAGGGCGCGTTCGATGGTGAGCATGGGCTCCAACCTAGCGACCCCTTTCCGCGCGGCACAGAGGCTTGAACCGGTTCCCCCCGGTTGGTCGTGGACTCTCCCGATCCCGGGAGCGGGCAACTACAGTCGTCCCATGGACACCGAACACCTCAGCGCTCTGGCCCGCGCCATGGACGGCGACGACCCCCTGGTGGGACTCGACGCCGTGGTGCGTCTGAGGGGCGAGACCGAGCGTGCCGAGGCGGTCCTCGTGCGCCGTGCGAGGAACGACGGCGCCACCTGGGCGCGGATCGCCGAGGTCCTCGGGGTGTCGAAGCAGGCCATCCACAAGAAGTACGGCGGCCGCGGCCTGCTCGGCGACCGCGGCTAGGGTCAGCGCAGCGCGGCCACGAACCGCACCATGCGCTCCTCGAACCCCTCCACCTCGCCGAACCACACCGCGACGGAGTCCGCGCCCGACGCCGCCAGCTCACGGAACCGCGTGACCGCGCGTGCGAAGGCCTCCTCGCCCCCTGTCCATGCCATCCGCACCCCGGTGCCCACGGGGCGGCTGGTGAGCTGCCTCAGCCGGGCGCGAGCCGCACGGAGGACCTCCGGGTCCGGGTCGACCCCCTGCCACTCGTCCGCCCACGCGGCCGCTCGGCGCAGCGCGGGCTCCGAGCCCCCGCCGACCATCACCCGTATCCGCCGCGACGGACGCGGCGCGAACACGCCGTGCTCGTAGCCGTGGAAGCGGCCGTGGAAGGGCCCCTCACCCTCGAACAGGTGCCGCAGCAGCGCAAGGGTCTCGTCCGTCCGCGCGCCCCGGGTGGCGAAGTCCGACCCGATCGAGTCGAACTCCTCGCGCGACCACCCCACGCCCACACCGAGCGTGAACCGGCCCCCTGACAGCCGGTCCAGGGTGGCCACCTGTTTGGCCAGTACGAAGGGGTCGCGCATCGGCAGCACGAGGACGGACGTGCCCAACCGGACCCGTTCCGTGCGGGCCGCCAGGTACGCCAGGGTGACGAGGGGTTCGTACACGCCCCCGAAGGCGGTGCCGTAGGGCTCGGGGGGCAGGAGGTGGTCGGGCAGCCACACGGTGTGGGCGCCGAGCTTTTCGGCGCGAACGCCCAGGTCCACCAGGGCCCGCGGGGGCGTTCCCGGTGATTCGTTGGGCAGGACCACCTGGAGGCGGGGTTGGTTCGGCTCGCTCATGCGGCGACCGTATCCCCGCCGGGTCCTCGCGGGGGCCGGGCTTGGGAAACCGCCCCTCGGGGTCGGCCGAATCACCAGGCGCGGGCGGCGACGGTCAGCCGGGAGCGGACCAGATCCAGGTGGGGGTTGTCGGTCGCTCCGGGGCGGCGGGCCAGGTACACCGTGTTGAACGGCGGGTCCTCCGGTTCCAGCAGCGCCACCAGGCTCCCGTCCAGCAGCTCCCGCTCGCACAGGTAGCGCGGCAGCACGGTCATGCCCGCCCCGTGCGCCACGGCGGCGGTCACCGAGCGAAGGTCGGGGACGGTGAGTTCGGCGGAGCGGGTCAACCGCGCGCCGAACACGTGTCGCCAGTACCGACGGGCGATGGGCAGGTCGTCCGCGTAGGTGACCAGGGGGACCTCGCACAGGGCCGCGCAGCCCTGGCGCCGCACCCTGGAGAGCCCGATCCTCTCCGCCCACACGGGCGCGGCGACCAGCACGAACTCCTCGTCCATGAGCGGTTCGGTGAGGAGGGACCGGCCCCGGGGTCGGATGGTGGACAGCACCAGGTCGTGCCGCCCGGCCCGCAGCTCCTCCAACAGGTCGTCGGCGAGTCCGGTGCTCACACGTAACCGCAGACGGCCCTCGGAGACCAGGGGCGACAGCAGGGGCAGAACGCGTTCACCGAGAAGTTCGGCGGGGCCCGCCAACCGCAGGGGCGCCGTCTGCACCGAGCCGGGTTCGGCGCCGTCCCCGAACGCCACCGTCTCCAGTGCGTCGAGCGGTCCCGCGACGCGGACGGCGAGATCGTTGGCGTCCGGGGTCGGAGCCACACCGCGCGGCAGACGCTCGAACAACGCGTGGCCCAGACGCCGCTCCAGGGACCGTATCTGGGTGGTCACCGTCGGCTGTGACAGGCGCAGCAGCTGGGCCGCGGCCGTGAACGACCCCGAGCGGTGCACGGCCAGGAAGGTGCGGAGCAACTGGAGGTCCAGCGGACCTTCGGTGCGGGGAAGCATCCCGGGCGGGGGCCAACCATTGGAAATCCTATTGCTCATCCGATGAATTCTATTGGTCGCCGTATGCCACCCGGGTCTACCCTCGGGTCCCGTGGGCCGGTCGAACACCGGCCCCACCTGCGCGGGGGTTCGCCCGTGGCGCCGCCCCGACCCGCGACCCGCACCCCACAGTCGAAAGGCCTCCCCTTTTGCAGTACGTCACGCTGAACAACGGCCTCACCATGCCGCAGCTCGGATTCGGTGTCTGGCAGGTCCCCGACGACGAGGCCCACCGGTCCGTCTCGACCGCCATCGAGGCCGGATACCGCAGCATCGACACCGCCCGGATCTACGACAATGAGAAGGGCACCGGCCGCGCCATCGCCGAGTCCGGCGTGGCCCGCGAGGACATCTTCCTCACCACGAAGCTGTGGAACGACGACCAGGGCCACGACAGGGCCCTGAGGGCCTTCGACGCCAGCCTGGAGCGTCTGGGCACCGACTACGTCGACCTGTACCTGATCCACTGGCCCACCCCGGCCCACGACAACTACGTGGAGACCTGGAAGGCGCTGGAGCGCGTGCACGCCGAGGGCCGTGCCCGGGCGATCGGCGTGTCCAACTTCACGGCGGCGACCCTGGAGCGTCTGGTGGGCGAGGCGGAGGTCGTGCCCGCGATCAACCAGATCGAGCTGCACCCCTACTTCTCGCAGTCCGGGATGCGCACGGCCAACGCGTCCCACGGCCTGCTCACCGAGGCCTGGAGCCCCCTGGGGCAGGGCAAGGGGCTGTTGGACGACCCCGTCCTGGTCGAGCTCGGTGCCGCGCACGGCAAGACCGCCGCCCAGGTCGCGCTGCGCTGGCACCTCCAGCTCGGCAACGTCGTCATCCCCAAGTCCGTGACCCCGGCACGCATCCGGGAGAACTTCGACGTGTTCGACTTCGAGCTCACGGCCGAGGACATGGACCGGATCGGCTCGCTGGACCGCGACGGCCGGATCGGGCCGGACCCCGACCACGTCAACTAGCGCCTGACCTCCGGCCGTGTTCCTCGTCACGGTCGCCGCCCACGGGCCCGCCGAGCACCGCTCGGCGGGCCCGCGTCGTCGGATCACCCCTTGGGTAAGCCATCGGATGACTGGTCCAGCAGCGCGGGAGGATCATCGGCCCCGGACCTCCGGAACCACGCCGGGTCCGAACCAAACTCCATCCTTGTCGATGACCGCTTTCGGACGAGTTGAGCAACGCGCGCACCAGGGCAAAAACCCACAACTAGTGACACATCGGGAAGGGTAGGAGTCCGTTGTGCGCGACTGGTCGGCGACACCACACCGAGCACCTTCGCTCTTGAGTGGCGGGGGGCCGAACAGAGGCGTACAGTCCTCTCTGGTGCGCCGGGAAAGTTCACGCGGCGGACACCACATCTCTCTCTACGCGAAACCAGATCCATGACCGTCGTCCCCCTGCGCACAGCGCGCGTGTACCGCTCCGCAACCGCTGAGCGGTCAGTTCACGCCTGGTGTCACAAGGCCCTGAGCCAGTGGCCCGAACTCGGACCCCTTC
The DNA here is from genome assembly GCF_001083815.1 of Nocardiopsis sp. SBT366. Classification (NCBI taxonomy): domain Bacteria; kingdom Bacillati; phylum Actinomycetota; class Actinomycetes; order Streptosporangiales; family Nocardiopsidaceae; genus Nocardiopsis; species Nocardiopsis sp. SBT366. Next base: position 20,222 of record NZ_LAVM01000090.1, read on the forward strand.
CGCCCGTGGAGACCCGGCTGGGCCCCACTCAGGCCTTCCGCGCCTCGGGTGGGACCGGTACGCCGGTCCTGGTCCTCTCGGGCACCAACTTCAACGCCGCCACCACGGTTCCCGCCGCCCGCGCGCTCGCCGCGGACCGGCCGGTCCTGCTGGTCGACCTTCCGGGACAGCCGGGTCTGAGCTGCAACCAACGGACCGCGGGCGCCCGGATAGAGGCCTACGGTGAGTGGCTCGACGAGCTGCTGCCCCAGATCACGGACGGCCCGGTCATCGTGCTGGGCCACTCCAGGGGAGCCGCGATCGCGCTGTCCTCGACCCCGAACCCGCTCGTCGCGGGGATGCTCCTGCTCAACCCCGCCGGGTTGACCGCGGCGGGCGTCAGCTCGGAATCGATGCGCGCGACCCTGCCGTGGATGATCCACCCCAACGAGCAGACCAGCACCCGGCTGATCGAGTTCCTCAGCGGCCCGTCCACGGACACCGGCTGCGAGGAGCACCGTTCCGAGGCCGAGTGGCTGACACTGGTGGCCCGCTACTGCCGTACCCACTCCACCCCGACCCCGCTGCACGCGGAGTCCTTCCTGGCCTGGTCCGGCATCCCGGTCCGGGTGGCCACGGGGTCGCACGACCCGTTCTTCTCACCCGCGCGCCTGCACGGACCGGCCCGCCGGTTCCTCAACACCGGCGTGCGGACCATCGAGGGGGCGGGCCACCTGTCCCTGTACGAGCAGCCGGAGAGGATCGCCGAGCTCCTGCGCGAGTTCGACGTCTGACCGGTCCGGCCTTTCGACGACACCGACGCGCCACTGGTGGCGGCCCTCGCGACCGCCACCAGCTCGTGGGTCAGTCCCGGCCCAGGGCCCGCCTCAGCTCGGCTACCGAAGTGAACACGTGCCCCTGGAACCCCAGCTTCCCGGCGGCGTCGACGTTGGTCCGGTTGTCGTCCACGAACAACACGTCGCCGACGGGGACGTCCATGCGGTCCAGACACCAGCGGTAGGCGCCCGCCTCGGGCTTGGCGTGCCCGATCCGGCAGGAGAACCCCCGCACGGGGAAGAGGTCCAGCACGCGGGAGTGCCGCTCCTCGAAGCGTGCGGCCAGCTCCGATGGGATGTTCGACAGCAGACCGAGCGGCACGCCCGCGTCGGAGAGCTCCGTCACCAGCGCCACCGACTCCTCGTTCAGCCGCGACCAGCTGTCCAGATCCAGGTCGACCAGCCGCTCGACCCGCTCCCGATCGAAGGTCTCGCCGAGCAGCTCGCCCACCGCCTGCCAGTAGGAGGGGCCGTCCAGGTCGCCCCGGTCGTAGTCCTGGCGCGGAGCCCAGTAGGCGGCCCAGAAGGCGTCGTGGTCGTGCCCGGTGTACTCCACCATCGCGGCTCGGACCGTCGGCGACTGGTCCATGGCGACCACACCGAACATGTCGAACAGCACTGCGTCCACGAGGCACTCCCAGGGTCGAACGGGTTCGGGGTTCGCAGGCCTCCTTCCCCCACAAACCCCCCACGAACCTTCGCCCACT
>NZ_LAVM01000091.1:0-21295 GCF_001083815.1 Nocardiopsis sp. SBT366
GTCGCCCTCCCCCTGAGGCTGGGCGGCAGCTCGCGACGCCGGGCCGAACGTACGGCCGCGCAGTGGCTGGACCGACTGGACCTGGCCGATCTTGCGCGCAGGACCCCCGGCGAGTGCTCGGGCGGCGGTGAGTTCGAGCCAGCGCAGGTCGGCTTCGAGGTGGAACAGCGCGTGGTCGCAGATGAGCTGGTCGGAGAGGTCCCCGCCGGTCTTGCGGCGGGTGAGTTCGCGCATCTGGCGCAGGGGCTCGGCGCGTTGCACGTCGAGGATCTGATCGGCCGGTCGGCCGGTGAGGAGGGCCAGCACGACCTTGGTGTACAGGGTGCTCTGGAGGTAGGGCTCAGGGGTCTCCGGCTGGGTGAGCCACTGCTCGACGTCGGTGACCCCGGCTTCGGTCACGGTGTACCGCTTGCGTTCGGGTCCGGCGCCGGGCTCGACGGCGTCCACCTCCACGAGCCCGTTCTTGAGGAGACGCGAGAGGGTCGCGTAGACCTGCCCGTAGGCCAGGGGCCGTTTGGTGGCGAAGCGCTCGTCGTAGGCGCGCTTGAGGTCGTATCCGTGCTGGGGGCGGGTTTCCAGCAGCCCCAGGAGAGTCTGGCCGAGTGACATGGGTCGACTATACACACGAGGTATACATGGCATGTATAGAGGCCGGGGCGGCTGCGCGGTCCAGGGGTGCGGGAGGGACGGCCCGGAGGCAGGGTGCGGATTCCGGTCACCGGAACGGAGGCTGGCCGGGGGGATCACCGGTGCGGGTGGTGTTGCCCAGGGGACAACGCGCCTGGGCGGTGGTGCGTGAGGCCACGACGGGGTTCCGTGAGCCGTAGGCGTTCCGGAGGCGCCAGTGCGTGCGGCGTCGGCGGTGTCGGCCGGGCGTCACCGGTTCGGGCACGCGGGCAGGGGCCAACGGCCCGGCGCGCGAGTAGGGGCCGCGGGCCGGGAAGCCGTCCGGGCCGTCAGTGCTGGTGCTGCTCGTCCTGTCTCGCGACGCGCTGGGCGTCCTCCTCGGCGCGGGCGGCGCGGCGCAGACGGTGCCAGGAGGTGGCCCAGCGCAGGCGCTCACCCTCGTCGGTGCCCACACAGGCGGTGACGAAGGCCATCAGGAACACGTACCCGGGCAGACCGGTGCCCTCCAGCGCACGCTGGAACTTGGCGGCGCTGACCACGCCGCCGCACTTGTACTCCAGCTCCAGGTACGACCAGCCGCCAGCCCAGGAGAGGTAGCGGCGCATGGTGAGGAGGAACTCGGCGGGGGTCCGCGCGTCCATGGGGTTGGGGCGCCGCTCGGGATCGGGGCGCACGCTCTCGACGGGCTCGATGGGGAGGGTCATGTCCTCGGAGGGGACGCGGTCCAGCCAACCGGTCCGGTGCGGTGCGCGGTTGGGTCCGGTCGGTTCGAGGAGTCCCGGGACACTCACACGGTCTCCTTTTCGGCGGTCGGTGGCGACGGCCTGGGTCATGGAAAAGACTCTCCAGTACCCGTGGGTCACGGGTACGGGCAAGGGGGTCAAAGAGAGCCGACCTTCTGACGGTGCGTTGTGGCGGGAACGCTCACTGGCCGGTTGCAGGGAATCTACCCGAAGAAGACGAAACGCGAAAGCGACCGGCGCTCGGGTCCGTGCGAGGCGTACGTCTCTTTTTCGAGGTGAGGGCCTCAAGGTGCGGTGTTCCGTTGGGAAGTTCTCTCAGAAAACGGATTCCCGGTGATCGGTGGCCCCATTACAAACGTCAGCAATGCCGGGAACATTCTTTTCCCAGTTCACTCGGGCACCACTGGGAAATGATCTTTCATTTCTGACAGATTCGGCGGCCGGAACTCCCACTTTCGGGTGTCCGTAACCCGGCGAGCGGTCAGGGGGTCCACCAGAGGGCGGTGGCGTCGTCCCGGACCTTGCCTCTCGGGAACCGTTGGCCGGAGGGGTCGGCCGCCTCCAGCTCCCGGACCCGGTTCACCAGTGCGGCGGGCCCTCGGTGCCGGACCAGCTCGAACGCGCCCTCCCAGGGCAGGTCCCCGAACACCTCCACGGCGCGGCCTGCTCCGTCGGTCATCGCCAGGAATGGGCTCAGGGGAGCCGTCCCGACCACGGCCTCCTCGGCGGCGCGGGGGTCGGCGCCCGCCGTCCAGAAGCCGCCCGTGACGTTGCGCCAGGCGCGGATGGCCTGCCCGGGACCCACCCGGGGCCTCAGGTCGTCGAGCCGCGTGTCAGCGATCAGCCGGACCCCGCCGTCGGCCTCGGTGAGCAGCACGGCGTCCGACAGCACCAGGTACTCCAGGTGGTCCGCCTCGATCCGGACCGCCGCGACCGTGGCCGAGGGAGTCTCCTGGAGGCCGAGGTCGCAGGTCCCCTCGTGCAGGGACGACACGGTGGTGATCGCCTCCGCCAGCGCCTCACGCGGGGCGGCGCCCTCGTCGAGCGCGGCCAGCAGCAGGGACCCGAGGCGCCGGGTGTGCCAGGAGACCCCGTGCGAGCAGCCGTCGTCCAGATCGGTGGGGGCGCTCACCCCGTCGAGCAGCACCGCGACCGTGGCGGTCGCGGCGGCGAAGTCCTCGTTCGGGCGGTCGGGGCGCCCGGGCGCGGTGGCGATGTGGAAGGGCACGAGCCCCCTCCTACCCGCGACAGGCGGGCCGACACGGCCCGGGGGCAGGAGGGGGCGGGGTTTCGGTCAGCGCACGACCACGGTGTCGTACACGTCCATGTGGCCCTGCTCCCACAGCCAGTCCATGGCGGCCAGGCTCACGCGGGCGCAACCCTTGGAGGCGGGCTGGGCCGGAACGCTGGGGTACCCGTGCACGGCGATGCCGCCGTTGAAGTACTTGGGCCGGTACAGCGCGCCGTAGGGCCCCGGGTCCCAGGAGTCGACGTCACGGAAGACCGAGTACTCACCCGTGGGCGTGGTGGCGATCCGCTCGGAACCGTCGGAGCCCTCGTAGGGCTGGCCGGAGCCGGTGGACGTGTGGATGACCTTCTCGACCTCGCCGCTGACGACCACCAGCAACAGTTGGCGTTCGAGGTCGATCTCCACGGCCGTGCCCGCGCTCGTGGCGGACGGCACCGTGCCCTCCTCCAAGGCGGCGCGGGTGGCGGGGCCGACCAGACCGTCGCGGTCGATCCCGGCGGCCTTCTGGAGCGCGATCACGGCATGCTCGGTGTGCGGTCCGAACTCGCCGTCCACGCCGTCGATCCAGTAACCGAGTGCGGACAGTCTTTCCTGGAGGGCGTTCACCTGGGCGCCGGAGTCACCCTTGCGGAGGTCGGTCGTCACGTCAGCGGCGGAGGAAGCCGAGGCGGTGGGGGTGGTCGGGACGGCGTGCGCGGGGCTGGCGAGCAGCGCCGAGCCCACCGCCAGGGCGCAGGCCGCCCCGAGGGTGAGGGTCGTGGTGCGGACTGTGTTCCTTGCGAAGTGTGATCGGGGGGAAACCATAGGTTCCATTTACCCACAACTCCGCCGCCGTCCCGGATTCGGGGCGGCGGACGTCCCTGCGGCGGGTCACTCGAAGCGTGAGCTGCGCACCGGTCCGGAGGTCGACACGGGCAGACGCGGCCCCCGTGCCCAGTGGTCCGCGACGGCGGCGGCGAAGGTCGGCAGCGCGGTGTCCCGGTCCTCGGTCCCGGCGGCGACGACCCGCTCGGCCAGCTCCTCCTCGGGTGACTCGTCGGCGGGGACCTGCTCCACCTCGCCGTCCACCACCCGGAGGTGGTCGCCCCACGGGGGCATGACGTTCTGGTGCAGCAGGGAGACGACGTCGGCGGTGGCGCCGGGCGGCGAGGTCCAGCAGGAGGCGTGCTCGAACAGGATCTGTCCGGGCGCGCGGGGCACCAGCGCGCGCAGCAGGTCCGGATCCGAGTCGGTGAGGTCGTAGGCGACCACCAGGGCGTCCGAGCGCTCCGGGTCCACCGGGACCACGGGCAGGTCCAACAACCGGGCGGCGGCCAGTCCGAGGACACGGCTGGAGCGGTCCGGCAGCGGCATGACAGCGTCCGGTCGGCTCCCCGTGGCCTCCAGCACCGTGGCCAGGTCACGGATCCCGGTCCGGCACGCGTCGTAGGAGTCGCCGAGGTGGGCGTACCGGCCGTTCATGCCCTCGTCCGACCCGTGCGGGGAGATCTGCCCGAGGATCGCCCCGGTCAGAGCGAACTGCCATCCGCGCAGGTCACGGTCGCCCAGGGGGCCCGCCGCCCGGGCGGCACCGGCGCGCTCCACCATGCGGGTGATCCGGTCGTGTGCCAGGTCCCAGCCGTCGTCCTCGGGCGTGGCCAGGCGGGCGAGGACCTCCTGTGCGGTCTCCACGTCCCCGGAGCACAGGGCGTTGTAGGCGAGCAGGTAGCCGCCCGGCCAGTCCGGGAGGCCGTCCTCCCAGGCGCACAGTTCGCGGACCGCGTCGCCGTGCCGCTCCTGGTCCTCCAGGGCCGAGACCAGTTCCCACAGGGCGGGGGCGGCGGTGGGGGCGAGCCGACGTGCCGCGCGCAGGGCCGGGACCGCCAGGTGCGGGGCGCCGACCTCCAGGCACTCGAAGCCGAAGTCGTAGCAGGCCTGGGCGCTGCCGGGATCCGCCCGCAGCGCCCCGGAGACGGTCGAGAGGTCGTCGAGGCCCAGGCCGTCGGCGACAGCCGAGGTGAACTCGGCCAGGTCCCCCAGCGGCAGGTCGTCCGACGCGTTCCTCAGCGAGCGCACGGCCGCAGGGGCGTCTCCCGCCTCCAACAGCTTCCAGGCGCCGGGGAGTGCCGATGTCATGGGTGGTGCCCTTCGCTCCGGGGACGGTCCCCGCCCGGACCTGGTGCGGTCGGCTGCGGGGAGGGTGGCGACGCCGGTCCCGACCCTACAAGCACCCCGTGCCGGACGCCGCCCCTCGTGGGGACGCCCAGGTGGGTGGCTGGGGCGGCCCGTTCAGGGGAGGTCGATCACGTCGGTCACGTCGATGTCGATCCGCGCCACCCGCAGGCCCAGCCGGTCCTCGACGAAGGTGCTCATGTCGCGGCGGGCCCTCGCGGTGGCGTCGGGGATGACGGTTCCGGTCAGGACCCGGGCGGTGGCGGTGACGACCAGACCCTCCGGGGTGTCCTCGATCCGGCAGCGGCCCAGGAGCAGCCCTCCGGCCGGGTCCACCCGGGCGCGCAGCATCGCGGAGACCGCCGAGTGGCGGACGCGTGTGTCCCCGGGGGTGCCGCCCGAACCGGTGTCGGGCAGTCGGAGCGTGCCGCGTGAACGCCCCTCGGCGCGCACCACGCTCATGACGTCGTCGAGGAGACCGGGCGGCGCGGTGACCTCCCGGTCGTCGTCCAGCGCGGCGTCGAGGGCCGAGAGCAGGGGCCGGAACTCGTCGGCGGCCGCCCGGCAGTGCGGACAGGTCCGCTCGTGCGCGGTGACGGTTCCCGCCCTGAGGTGCTCCAGGAGCGTGTCGGCGGAGGTGCCGCAGGGCAGCTGTTCGTGGTCGTCGGACGGGTCTACCGCCATGGTTCGAGCGCCTCCACGAGATGGGTACGCGCGCGGTGGATGCGCCCGCGTACGGCGGTCGGGGTCGTGTCGACGATCTCCGCTATCTCCTCATATCCCAATCCTTCCATCTCTCGGAGAACCCAGCAGATCCGCTGTGGGGGTGGCAGCCCGGACAACGCCTCGCGCAGGGCCTCGTGGAGGTCGGTGGCCAGAGCGCTGTCGGCGGGGCCGGCGCCGCGTTCCCTCAGCCCCTCGTGGTCCTCCTCGGCGGGGTCCTCGGGGCGGCGGGCGCGCAGGGCGTTCAGCGCGAGGCGGCCGACCATCCGGTACAGCCAGGCGGGGAACGCCTTCGGGTCCCGGAGGTCGGGCAGCCTGCGCCAGGCCGTGATGAGGGCCTCCTGCGCGGCGTCCCTGGCCTCGGCGGCGTCGCCGAGGGTGCGCAGAGCGATGCGGTAGACGGCGTCCTGGTGGCGGCGCACCAGGATCTCGAAGGCACGGTCGTCGCCGTCCTGTGCCCGTTCCACGAGCACGCTGTCCGGTAGTGCGGTGTCCGTGTGCATCTGCGGAGTCCAGCTCCCGAACCGGTCGACTACCTGTCGTCAGAAGTTGACCACATTACGCAAGAACGCGGTCGTGGCCAGTGTGCCTCAGGTCACAATGATTTTCGCGTGAGCCCACGCCCCCCAGCCGTGTCCTCCACATGACGGCCCGAACACAGCACGACGGGAAGGGCCGCACCGACACCGTCCAGACCGACCCACAGGAGCACCACATGGCAGCCAAGGACCCCAACACCGCCCGCGCCGACATCCACGAGGCCCCCACCCCGGCCGTTCTGGACACCACCTCGTCCGGCCGCACCGACCGCAGCCCGGAGCGCTCCGGCGACAACGGCCGCACCGACATCGCCGACCACGTCGTCGCCAAGATCGCCGGGATGGCCGCCCGCGAGGTGCGCGGCGTCCACCAGATGGGCGGGGGAGCGGCCCGCGCCTTCGACGCCGTCCGCGAGCGGATCCCCGGCTCCACCTCCACCAACGCCGCTGCCCGCGGCGTGTCCGTCGAGGTCGGCCAGACCCAGGCGGCCGTCGACATCAACCTGGTCGTCGAGTACGGAATCTCCATCCCCGACCTCGCCGGGGTGGTGCGCCGCAACGTCACCGCGGGCGTGGAGCGCATGACCGGCCTGGAGGTCACCGAGGTCAACGTGACCGTCGACGACATCCACCTGCCGGACGACGAGACCGCCGCCCAGGAGTCCCCGTCCGAGCCGCGCGTCCGCTGACGCCGCTCCCCCCATCGCAGTCACAGCACCTAAGGAGCACGAACGATGTGGTCGATCGTCGGACTGGCCTACGGGTCCTTCCTCGGCCTGGTGGCCTACTTCGGCGGGTTCGGAGCCTTCCTCCTCGTCCTGCTCCTCGGAGCGGTCGGGTTCCTGGCCGGGCGCGCCTACGCGGGGGAGACGGACCTGTCACCCCTCTTCTCCCGTGAGCGCTCGGGTGGGGACGCGCGATGGTGAGCGCCCCGTTGAGCGTCCCGGTGATCGACCCGGAGGCGGGCGGCCCGGCGGGTGTCCGCCCGGCCGCCGCCGCCCCCGCCGGTCGGGCCGCCCGCCGAGTCGCGGTCCGCACCTTCCGGCCCCGGCGGTCCACCGCCGCCGTCCTGGTCAGTTCCGTCACGGCGCTGGTCGCCGGGGTGGCCGCCGCCGAGGTGATCGCCGCGCTGGTCGGTAGTCCGCTCCGGATCCTGCCGCTGGAACGGGTCACCGAGCCGACCGCAGGCGTCCACTGGGACGGCCCGGAGATGCTCGCCGCCTCGGCGGTCACCGCCGTCGTCGGCCTCTTCCTGCTGCTCACCGCGCTCGTCCCAGGGAAGGGCAGCCACATGGTGCTGCGCACCGACGACCGGGACCTGGTCGTCGGCCTGTCCCGGCGAGGGCTACGCCACCTGGCCGAGACCACCGCCCGGGAGGTGGCCGGGGTCACCGGCGCGCACGCCCGGGTCCGGCGCCGAACCGTCCGGATCACCGCACGCGTCCCCACGCCGGTCGACCCCGGGCTGCGGGCACGGGTGGAGGACCGGGTCCGCGGCCGACTGCTCGAACTCGACCCCACCGGGCCGGTGCGCGTGCGCGCCAGGCTCCGGAGGGTGGAAGGAGGCCTCCGGTGAGGCGCTACCCGCACCGTTCGGCACGCCGGACCGCCCGGGGGAACCGGCAGGGCCTGGCCCTGGTCGGCGTGGTGCTGACGTCGGTGGGGGCCGTGGTCCCCCTGCTCGTGTACGGGCCCTTCGACCCCCTTCCGCCGGGTGTGGCCGGGGAGACGCTCGGATCGGTGGTCGGACGACTCTCCCCCCATCTGTCCGCGCCGTGGGTTCCGTACGCGGCCGCCGCGCTGGCCGTGGCGGTGACGGTGTTGTCCCTGCGGTGGCTGCTCGTCCAGGGGCGCACCGCGCGGGTGTCCTCGCTCCGCCTCGACGAGGGGGACCGGGGACGCACCGACGTCGCGGCCCGCGCCGCCTGCTCCGCCCTGGCCAGGGAGATCGGCGGCTACGCGGGGGTGCGCCGGGGGCGGGCCCAGCTGACCGAGTCCCCCAACGAACCCTGTCTTCACCTGGACCTCGTCCTGGCCGAGGACGCCGACCCTGTCGCCGTCTGGCGACGGTGCCGCGACGAGGCCCTCGTCAGACTGCGGCTCTCCCTGGGCCTGGAACGGCTGCCCACGGTGCTGCGGGTCTCGGTCTCCGGGCAGCCCTCCGGCCGCGAACTCGCCTGAACCGGCCGCGAACTCGCCTGAACCCGCCGCGCACGCGTGCGGGGTCAGGCTGAGCGACGGGGGTGGTGTGGGCCCCGGGTCACTGGGGAGGACCCGGTGCGGCCCCCACCCCCGTCCGAATCTCAGCCGTCTCTTCTGACCGGCTCGTCGCGCGCGGCTTCGCGGGCTCTCCGCCCGCCGTACACGCAGCGGCGCATCAGCTGGTCGAGCGGACCCGGCCGGTTCCGGACCTCCAGCCAGGCCGCCAGCACCAGGCTGACCGACCACGCCAGAGCCGCCGCCAGCAGTGCGCCGAAGGGACCCGCCTGGGTACCCAGACCGACCAGGTCCGGGTGGAGCATCACCGCGACCAGCACGGAGTTCAGGATGTAGAAGGTCAGCGAGCGCTGGCCCATCGCGGCGACCGCCCCGGCCAGCGGGCCCTTCCGGCGTTCCAGCCGGGTGCCCCACAGGGCGAAGAGCGCCGCGTAACCGGCGCCGCCGAGCACCCCGCTGAGCACCTGGAGGCCCATGTACAGCCCCTCGGTGAGTGTCCCCGGGGAGAGCACGCCCTGCACGGTCAGCGCGACGGGCAGCGCGCCCAGCACGGAGACCGAGGTGCACACGACCGCCACCCGGGTGAGGAAGCCCCGGTGCGCTTCGGGGTCGTCCAGCAGACCGGCCCGACCGGCCCGGTAGCCCAGCACCACCAGGATCAGCAGGGGGAAGGCGATGGCGATGAACACCGGCCCGAACGGCAGGAAGACCAGCCGCTCGAACCAGTCCCCGGCGGTGAGGTAGCCGGGAACGAGCGCGTAGTCGTCGGCGGCCGAACCGTCCGCTATGACCATACCGACCATCCCGATCGGCACCGTGACCACGTAGAACACCGCGAACACCACGGCCGCGCGCACGATGGCCCGGTTGGAGCGCAGCAGCAGCCACCCGGTGACCAGCGCCGCCAGCCCGTACGAGGTGAGGATCTCGCCGGGGAAGACGAGGAACGCGTGGACGAAGCCGAACAGCAGCAGGAAGCCGCCGCGCCGCCGCAGCAGACGCCGGACCTCCAGCTCAGGTGTGCCCCTGTCCAGCTGCCGGGAGACCATCCAGGCCATCCCGTAGCCGAAGAGGATCGCGAACATCGGGAAGGCCCGGTTGTCCAGGAACAGGGTGGTGAGCAGCGAGGCCGCCCGGTCCTGGAGCGGGTAGCCCACGACGTCCGTGCCGAACCCGGCCCCGACGTACACCCCCGCGTAGGCCATCGCGATGAGCAGGAGCATGGCGCCGCGTGCCAGGTCCGGAGCCAGCCTGCGCGGGGCCCTCGGAGGGAGCCCGCCCTCCGTTGCTGCCGACATGTCGGTTCGTCCCCTCTGTTTGGTGTCACGCCCCCTCTGTTGCCGCCACCTCTGGGAGCCTGGTGGCAGTCTCCGCCAGCCGGTCGGTGCGGGACATCGGCCGACCGGCCAGCCGATCGGCCAGAACTGGGTAGGCAGGAGGTGGGACGCGGCGCGCCTCGGGGCGCGCGGTGCCCGGCCGAGGGATCCCAGAACCAGGAGGCGGCATGAGCCGGTTCTTCATGAACGAACGCGAGACCCTGGTCGAACAGGCGTTGGAGGGGCTGGTCGAGGCCCACGGCGGACTGGTCGACGTCCATACCGACCCCCTCTTCGTCACCCGGCGCACGCCCGCCAGGGGCAAGGTCGCCCTGCTGTCCGGAGGGGGCTCGGGTCACGAACCCCTGCACACCGGGTTCGTGGGGACGGGGATGCTCGACGCCGCCGTGCCCGGCGACGTGTTCGCCAGCCCCACCGCGCTCCAGGTGCGCGCCGCCATCCGGGCCGTGGACGCTGGCGAGGGCACCGTGATGGTCGTCAAGAACTACACCGGCGACGTCCTCAACTTCTCGATCGCCGCCGAACTCCTGGCCGAGACCCACCGGGTCGAGCAGGTGCTGGTCGACGACGACCTCGCCACCCAGAGGGAGGACGACGGCGGCCCCGGACGCCGGGGCACGGCGGCCGTGGTGGCGGTGGAGAAGATCTGCGGTGCGGCGGCCGAGGCCGGGGCGCCCGTCACCGCGGTGAAGGCGCTCGGCCAGGACGTGGTGGCGCGTTCGGCGACGCTCAGCGTGGCCTTCGAGGCCTGCACCAACCCGATGACCGGGAAGCGCTCCTTCGAGCTGGAGCCCGGCCGGATGGAGTTCGGCGTGGGCATCCATGGCGAACGCGGCATCGAGACCCGCACCGCCCCCGAGGCCGCCGCACTGGTGGAGAGCCTGGTCGGGCCCCTCGTCGAGTCGGTGGGGATCGGGCGGGGCGACCGGGTCCTGGCGATCGTCAACGGGCTCGGCGCCACCCACGGCCTGGAGCTGGGCGTGGCGGCCCGTGAGACCCGCAGGGTGCTCGACGGACTGGGTGTGACCATCGCGCGGTCGCTCGTGGGGCCGTACGTCACTTCACTGGACATGAAGGGGCTGTCGATCACGCTCACCGCGCTGACCGACGACCTCGCGAAGCTCTGGGACGCGCCGGTGCGAACCCCCGCGCTGGCCTGGTGAGAGGAACGACCATGCCCGAGAACGAACTCACCGGTGCGGACGCCAGGGCCTGGCTGCTGGCCTTCGCCGACCGGATCGACTCCGACTCCGACGAGCTGACCGAACTCGACAGGCAGGCCGGGGACGGCGACTTCGGCTGGAACATCGGCTCCGCCCTGAAGCGGGCCCGCGCCAACCTGCACGGGGACGATCCGGCCGGGGTCTTCCAGTCCGTCTCCGACACCTTCCTGGCCTCCGGCGGCACCAGCGGCCCGCTCTTCGGTCTCTGGTTCGGACGGCTCGGCGCGGGGCCCTCCGCGCCCTGGACCGTTCCGGACCTGGCCGGTGCCTTCGAGACCGCCACCGGCGCCGTCCGGCGCCTGGGGAGGGCGGAGGTGGGGCACAAGACCATGGTCGACGCGATGGTGCCCGCCACGGAGGCCCTCGCCGCCACGCGGGCCACCTCCTGGCGCGAGGCCCTCGGTGAGGCCGCCGAGGCCGCGCGGGCCGGGGCGGACTCCACCAGCGGGATGGTCGCCCACCGGGGGCGCGCCAGCTACCTGGGGGAACGGGCCCAGGAGGTCCTCGACCCCGGGGCCGTCTCCATCGCCTGGTTCTTCGAGGCGGCCGACGGGATCTGATCCGGACGCCCTCCCGGCGCCCGGCCTCCGGGGCCGGGTTCCCGTGCGCATCTGGGAGCCCGGTCCGGGAGGAGCCGGGCCGGGAACCGGCGCGGAAATCAGTCGCGAAGCGTGACCGACCCGCACGGTGGGACCCGGGATCCTGTCGAGGCCAGGGGGAAGGCGGAGTCGCCGTCCGGTTGTCCACAGCCTGTGGACAACTGTTCGGAGTCGGGTCGGTAGTCTCCAGCTGGCGGCCCCGAGCGGGCCGGACCGAACCAACGAGGGAGCCACCATGGGTGCCGCTGTCAACGACCACAAGGTCATCGTGATCACCGGGGCCGGCGCCGGGATCGGCCGTGAGGCGGCCCGGAGACTGCTCGGCGACGGCCACTCCGTGGTCCTGGCGGGGCGGCACCGGGCGACCCTGGAGGAGACGGCGGGCCAGAACCCCGGAGCGGTGGTGGTCGAGGCGGACGTGACCTCCTCGGAGTCGGTCGCTGCGCTCTTCGGAACCGTCCGCGAGCGCTTCGGGCGCGTGGACGTGCTCTTCAACAACGCCGGGGTGTTCGGCCCGGCCGCGTCGGTGGACGAGATCGAGGACGACGCCTGGCGCGAGGTCCTGGACACCAACGTCACCGGCTCGATGAACTGCGCCCGCGAGGCAGCGCGGATGATGAGGGCCCAGACCCCCGGCGGCGGTCGGATCATCAACAACGGCTCGATCTCCGCGCACGTCCCGCGGCCGTCGAGCGTGGCCTACACCGTCAGCAAGCACGCGATCAACGGCCTCACCGCCTCGCTCAACCTGGACCTGCGTGGCCACGGGATCGCCTGCACGCAGATCGACGTCGGCAACGCCGCCACCACGATGACCACGGGCTTCGGTGCCAACGCCCGCCAGCCCGACGGTTCGGTGCGTCCGGAACCCACCATCGACGTCACCCACGTGGCCGACACCATCGCGCACATCGTCTCCCTGCCCCTCGACGTGAACGTGCCCGCCGTCACCGTGATGGCCCGGGAGATGCCCTTCGCCGGGCGCGGCTGAGTTCCACGAACCCGTGGCGGCCCGCGGGGCGCCGTGCTAACGTCACTCCTTCGCGGCGACCCGGACCTGGCCTCCCGGCCCAGGGACGTGCCGAACCCGTGTCTCCCCCGCCCTTCGAGGGCCCGTGGTGGAGAGCGGACGTTTCTGCACGTTCACTAGCTGCCAGGGAGCCACGCCCGTGCGTGTCCACTGCGCGGTGTACGCCCGTGGGCTGCGCCGCTACTCCACCTATCGCGCGGCCACCGTCGCCGGGGTGTTCACCAACTCGGTCTTCGGCGCGATCAACGCCATGGTGCTGCTCGCGCTCTTCGAGGCCCGCCCGGAGATCAACGGCTACGACGCCACCGACGCCGTCACCCAGGTGTTCGTCGCCCAGGCGCTGCTGGCCCCGCTCGCCATCATGGGGCCCGCACTCGACCTCAGCGAACGCATCCGCAGCGGCGCGGTCGGCGTCGACCTGCTCCGCCCCGTCCCGCTCCTCGGCTGGAACCTGGCCCAGGACATGGGCCGGGTCACCTTCGACTTCGCCTTCCGCAGCGCGCCCACCTTCGCGGTCGGCGCGCTCCTGTTCACGCTGGCGCTGCCGGTGGACCCCCTGCGCTGGCTGGTCACGATGGTCTCGTTCGTGCTGGCCGTCGTGGTGGGATTCGCGCTGCGCTACCTGTACTCGGTGGTGGGGTTCTGGCTCCTGGACACCCGTGGCGTGTGGGCCGTGATGGGCCCGGCCGGGCCGGTTCTGGCCGGGATGCTCCTCCCGCTCACGCTCTTCCCCGCTGCTGTCGCCGACGTGCTGCGGTGGCTGCCGTGGGCGTCGATGGTGCAGATCCCCGCGGAGGTCTTCCTCGGCAAGGAGTCGCTGCCGGGCGGGAGCGTGCTCGGCGGGTTGGCGTTGCAGTCGGGGTGGGCGGTGGCGCTGCTCTCGTTGGCGGCCTGGCTGACCGGTCGGGCCACGCGCAGGGTGGTGGTCCAGGGTGGCTGACGCGCTCACGCGGGGGCGGCGTGCCCAGGCTCCCCCGAGTCCCCTCGCGGACCTGGGCCCGGAGCTGCGCACGTACGTCCGCCTCGCCTGGACCTGGACCCGCGCGGTCGCCCAGTACCCGATGGCGCTGTCCCTGTTCACCTTCGGGATCACGCTCGCCTCCCTGGCCGAGATGGGCGCCGTCGTCGTGGTGTTCGCCCACGCCGGGACGCTGGCCGGGTTCACGGTGTACGAGGGCCTGCTCGTCTACGCGCTGGCCGCGTTCTCCTTCGGCGCCGCGCAGCTGCTCACGGGCTCGGTGGACCACCTCGGCGACCACATTCGCACGGGCAGCTTCGACACCATGCTGGTCCGCCCCGTGTCCCCGCTGGTGCAGCTGGCGGCGGACCAGTTCTCGCCCCGCCGCTTCGGCAGGATCGTCCCGGCCGTGGTCGTGCTGGTGTTCGCCCTGGTCATGTGCGACATCGACTGGACCGCCGGGCGGGCACTCATGGTCCCGGTGCTGCTGGCCTCGGGAGTGACCATCTGCACCTCGGTGTGGCTGATCGCGGGCTGTCTCCAGTTCTTCGCCACCGACGCCCGGGAGGCCGCCAACTCGGTCACCTACGGTGGGCAGGCGCTCACCGAGTACCCCATCGCGATCTACGGCCGAGGTCTGGTGCGGTCGGTGACCTACGTGGTGCCGCTGGCCTTCGTGAGCTGGCAGCCCGCGCTGCACCTGCTGGACCGGTCCGATCCGACCGGCCTGCCCGAGTTCCTGCGCTTCCTCGGCCCCGTCGTGGCCGTCGTCCTCGCCCTGGCGGCGTCCCTGGTGTGGCGGTTCGGCCTGCGCCGCTACCGCTCCACCGGCAGCTGACCCCCGCCGAGACCGGCCTGGCTGACCGGGGCACCGCCCGGACACGCGAAGGCCCGACGCTCCCTCCGACCCGACCCGACCCGACCCGACCCGACTCCGATCCCGACCCCCGATCCGATCCCCCAACCCGACCGTCCGACCGTCTGTCCATCCGACCGTCCGAAAGGAGTGTGCCCACTTGCGGGTCCACGCAGCGGTGTACGCCCGAGGGCTGCGCCGCCACTCGACCTACCGCGCCGCGCTCGTCGCGGGCGCCCTCACCAACTCGGTCTTCGGCGCGATCAACGCCATGGTGCTCCTGGCCGTGTTCGCCGCCCGTCCGGAGATCAACGGCTACGACGCCACCGACGCCGTCACCCAGGTGTTCGTCGGCCAGGCGCTGATCGCCGTCACGATGATCGTCAACACCGCCCCCTCCCTCGACCTGGCCGAACGCGTGCGCGGCGGCGACGTGGCCACGGACCTGCTCCGTCCGGTGCCGCTCCTGGGCTGGTGGATGGCGGAGGACCTCGGCCGGGCCACGTTCACGTTCCTCTTCCGTGGCGTGCCCACCTTCTGCGTCGGCCTGCTCCTGTTCGACGTGGTCGTGCCGGACGGCGCGGTCCAGTCCGTGGCTGTGCTGCTCTCAGTGGTCCTGGCCGCCGTGATCGGGTTCGCGCTGCGCTACCTGTGCTCGCTGAGCGGGTTCTGGCTGATGGACACCCGGGGCCTGTGGATGGCGAGCGGCCTGGTCGCGCCGGTGGCCGCGGGGATGCTGCTGCCGCTGGCCCTGTTCCCGACCGCGCTGGCCGACGTGCTGCGGTGGCTGCCGTGGGCGTCGATGGTGCAGATCCCGGCGGAGATCCTGCTCGGCAAGGACTCGCTGCCGGGCGGGAGCGCGTTCGGCGGGTTGTCGTTGCAGTTGGGGTGGGCGGTGGCGCTGCTCTCGCTGGCGGCCTGGCTGACGGGCCGGGCCACGCGCAGGGTGGTGATCCAGGGTGGCTGAGGCTTCAACACGGGATCGCGCGCCCGGGAACCCGCTGGCCCGTGCCGCCGTGGCCGCCCTCCGGCCGGTCCAGGACTACCGCAGGCTCGCGTGGATCTGGGTGCGCGCCTTCGCCCAGTACCCGACCTCCCTCATTTTGATGTCCCTGGCCGTCGCCGTGAGCGTGGTCGCCCAGGTCGGCGCGGTGGTGATCGTGTTCGGTCACGCCGGGACGCTGGCCGGGTTCACGGTGTACGAGGGCCTGCTGGTGTTCGGGCTGGCCGCGAGCGCCTTCGGGATCGCGGACCTGTTCATGGGCGCCGTGGAGCGGCTCGGCCTGCACATCCGCAGCGGTTCCTTCGACGCCATGCTCGTCCGACCGGTCTCGCCGTTGGTCCAGCTGGCCGCGGACGAGTTCTCCCCGCGCCGCCTCGGCAAGGTCGTTCCCGCGCTGGTGGTGCTGGGGATCGCGCTGGCCAACACCGACGTGGAGTGGACTCCCGGCAAGGCGCTCCTGCTCCTGGGGATGACGCTGTCCGGGGTGCTGATCTGCGGCGCGATCTGGGTGGCCACCGCCTGTCTCCAGTTCTTCGTCGCGAACGGCCGGGAGGCGGCCAACGCGCTCACCTACGGCGGGCAGGCGCTCACCGAGTACCCGCTGGCGATCTACGGCCGGGAGGTCGTCCGCTCGGTGACGTACGTGGTGCCGCTGGCCTTCGTCAGTTGGCAGCCCGCTCTTCTCGTGCTCGACCGACCCGACCCCCTCGGCATGCCGGAGGCCCTGCGCTACGCGGGCCCGGTCGTCGCCGTACTCGCCTGCACCGGAGCCGCCCTGTTGTGGCGGTTCGGGCTGCGCCACTACCGATCCACCGGGAGCTGAACGATGACCGCAGAAGGAACAGAGGAACCAACCACCGAGGCCAGCGGGACCGCCGGGGCCACTGAGCCCGGGGAGTTTGCGGGGACCACCGAGACCCGCGAGGAGGCCGCCGCACCGGGCCCGCTGCCCGGGTCCGGACCCGACGCCGAACCGATCATCGAGGCGGTGGGGCTCGGCCGCGACTTCGTGGTGTCCGAGGGCCCCTTCCTGCGCCGTACCCGGCGCAGGGTGAGCGCGGTCCGGGACGTGACCTTCTCCGTGCGGAGGGGGGAGATCGTCGGCTACCTGGGGCCCAACGGTGCGGGGAAGTCCAGCACCATGAAGATGCTCACCGGCATCCTCACGCCCACCACGGGGAGTGTCCGGGTGGTCGGGCGGGACCCGTCCCGCCAGCGCACCCGCCTGGCGAGGGACATCGGGGTCGTGTTCGGGCAGCGCACCACCCTGTGGTGGGATCTGCCGCTGCGCGACAGCCTGACCCTCACGCGGCACCTGTACCGGGTGCCCGCCGATCTCCACGCCGAGCGCCTGGCCGAACTCACCGAACTCCTGGAGCTGGAGCCCTTCCTGGACACCCCGGTGCGCCAGCTCAGCCTGGGTCAGCGGATGCGCGGTGACCTCACGGCGGCCCTGCTGCATGCCCCCCGCCTGCTGGTGCTGGACGAACCGACCATCGGCCTGGACGTGGTCAGCAAGTCGACCATTCGGGAGTTCCTGCTGCGGATCAACCGGGAGCGGGGGACCACCATCCTCATCACCACGCACGACCTCGGGGACGTGGAGCGGCTGTGCGACAGGGTGATCGTGATCGACAAGGGGCGGCTCGCCTTCGACGGGGATCTGCCCGGGTTGCGCGCCACCGTTCCCACGCCGCGCGTGCTGGTGGTCGACCTGGTGGCTCCGGCGCCCGCGATCGAGGTGGAGGGGGCCGTCACGGTCCGGGTGGACGGGCCGCGTCAGTGGCTGGAGCTGGCGGACAACCCGGCGAGGGTGATCTCCCGGGTCACGGCGGAGCACGAGGTGGCGGACCTGACCCTGCGGGAGCCCGATATCGAGGGCGTGGTCTCCGCTCTCTATCGCGGGGCGGTGCCCAGCGAAAGTGGGGCCTGATTCCGGTGTCGCGAGGTGTCGCGATCGGGGATCATGGGTTGTATGTCCCCTTTGTCATACGGCCTGTGGCTCGGGGTCGCCTTCGGAGTGATGTCCTGCCTCGCGTACACGGCGGCGGCCGTGGCGCAGCGCAGGCTTGCCGTCCGCGTACCCGAGCCGCTGACCGGCGGACACCAGATCGGAGCACTGCTCCGGCATCCCCTCTGGTGGATCTCCCTCGTGTTCAACGGCGGCCGCGCCGGGTTCCAGGTGGCTGCGGTGAGCTTCGCGCCGTTGACCGTCGTGCAGCCCCTCGGTGTGCTGGTGCTGGTGCTCGGCATCCCGTGGTCGGCGCGGATCGCCCGGCGCAGGGTGAGCCGCGCGGAGTGGCGGGGTGCGGCCCTCACGATGCTCGCGCTCGGGGTGCTGCTCGCGGTCACGGTCACCGGTGACCATGGTGGGGTTCTGTCCTTCGAGGCGTCGGCGCTGGTGGGCGTTGGGACGGTGGTCCTGCTCGCCGTGATTGCCTGGGTCGCTGGCCGGGTGCCGTCGAGGGCCTGGCGGAGTTACCTGCTCGCGGGTGCCGCCGGGGTGGCCTTCGGGGTTTCGGCGGCGACGGTGAAGACCGCCGTGTGGGCGTTCGACGAGGGTGTGCTGGCGGGGCTGACGCACCCGTCGAGCCCGGCGACGGCGGTGATCGCTGTGCTCGGGCTTCTGCTCGCGCAGGCCGCCTACCAGGGGATGGACCTGGGGGCGCCGCTGGGCATCACCACGCTGGCGAACCCGGTCGCTGCCGCTGTTGTCGGTGTGGCTTTCATGGGGGAGACCTACGCGGGCGGTTGGTTGGGTGGGGTTGTCGCCGTGGGGTGCGCGGTGGTCGCGGCGTACGGGATTAGGTTGCTGACCGTGCCCTCCGACGACGGAGTGGAAGCGACGCCGGAGGGGATACGGGGGGCTTAGTGGCGGGAGTCTGGCTGCGTGGCCTTAGCTAGTACGCAGGAGTGCGACCCATTCGGGGCCGGGAAAGAGGAGGTGTTCGTGGTCGGGGAACTTGGAGTCCCGGACCGCGACACCGGGCCGCAGGTCAGCGACCTCCACGCAATCGCTAGCGTTCGCACTGTGTGAGGAATTGCGGTACCGGGCGACTTCCACGCAGTTCTGCGACTGATTGCTGTAGCTGGACTTGCGGAACGTGAGTTCGTCGATGTGAGGGTGCATCCTGGGGTCCTCCGCTGGGGGTGGGGCAGTGACTCACTCATACACAGCCCTGCCCGCTTCTACGCCCTGTGTGCGGAGAAAGCGTCCCTAACCCCTGTCCAGCTGTGGATAGAGGGATCCCACTTCCCGTCCGCATAGCCACGAAGTACATTGACGTGGGAGTTAGACAAGGCCCCCGACTCAGTTGAGTCGGGGGCCTTCCTCATTGCTCAGCTAAGGCTGGGTGGTGGACCGTAGCAACGCGGTCCACTCCTTCCCGGGGAAGACCAGGCAGGCCAATTCCCGGTTTTGAGTGTCGCGCACAGCGGCGCCTGACGGTAGATCAGCGACCTCGACACAGTTCTGCGGGGTGCTGTAGCTCGACTTGCGGAAGGCCAGCTGGTCAACGGGTGTGGGAGCTAGACGCATGGGGTTTCGGCTTTCTTCTATGTGGTGAGACCGCGCATCAGTTGAACTGAGTCCTGAGGCCCCAAGGCGACGGACTGAGCTTGCTCAAAGAGCCTCCGATACCTGCCAACCTCCTCTTCGCGCTCCAGGTACAGCCCATCCGTGTCAGTCTCCAGGAACACGAACGGCGCAATGTCCTCATCGGCGTACTCCAGGATGACAAACGGCCCCACAAGCCCGCTGTGGAAGGACGTTGCGACTGGTAGAACTTGAACTGTGATCGCGTTGGTGAGGTCTTCAGAGACCGTGATCAGATGATCGATCTGACCGCGCATGACCTCCTGATCAACCACCATGCGGCGAAGAGCGTTTTCATCGATGATCACCCACAGCTCTGGCGCTGAGCCCTGGAGTACTTCCTCTTGTCGCTGCACGCGTGCTTCGACGGTTCGGTCGATCTCGCTATCGACACGCGGAGCGGATGCCGACTGCATGTGCAGTCGCGCGTACTCCGGCGTCTGGAGAAGCCCAGGGATGACAATCGGCTCGTAGCTGGAGATCCGCGAGGCTTCCTCTTCAAGCCCGGCGTACTCACCCGTAAGGACATCACCGTACTGAGCCCAGCGACCCCGCTGACGTGACTGCCTCACGAGAGCAAGGATTGCCCTGTCCTCGGGTGACCCCGCTGAGATGTCGTACACGCGAAGAAGTGCACTCACATCCGTCACTGATGGCTTCGCGGTCCTACCAGTCTCGAAGTTTGAGACCTTCGCGGTTGACCACTCCAGACGCTCAGCCACCTGCTCCAACGTCATCTGTCGTTCACGACGCAGGCGCCGGAGCACACCGGACAGCTGTCTCCTGCTGATCGTGGGACCTGCCAAGGTGACCTCCTCCTGAGACCTCTGATCGTATCGCCGTCGACATCATTGGTCCCAACCTTCATCTTTCGGACCTAAATGATTGCGTGGCGAATTTCAGGCATGTACTTGAGATTCTAAATTTTCGAAACGATGATTGATGTTACGTCTAACTCCCGCTGGGCTCCCACCCGGCAACCGTCCCAGGAGGTGTGCGCCTATGGAGCCCCGATCCCTGAATCTCTCTGCGCTGGCATGCATGTGCCTTCTCGCGTCCGAGGCGTTCCGTCGCCGTCGTCCCAGGCAGGCCGCGCGGGTGCGTGCCTTCGCCGCCAACCCCCGCCGCACCACTTCTCGCCCGCTTAGCCCGTTGATCCCCTCGCCCAGGAGGCCGGTGGACGCCGTCCCCTTGGAGGTTCTGGAGGCTGTCCTTGCCGGGTTGCGGCGATTGGCGGTGGCCTCGTGAGCGTGTTCGCCCCTGCACAGGCCCACCAACGGGACCGACTCCTCCTGCCCTGCGACCTGACCAACAACCCGACCCTGATCGAGGGAGAGCAGTGATGTTGGACGTTGGCACCAGGGATCTGCTGGCCGTGGCCGAAGACGCCCTGACGGCTCCCGCTCACCTGACCCCGGCGCAGCTCGCGGAGTGGCACTCCCACACCCTGCGCCACCGCCTCCCGCTGATCCAGGAAGCCTTGCGCGGCGCCCGTGAGCACGGTGACGCGGAACTGGCGATGCAGCTCATCGACCAGGCCATCCACGACCATCCCACCACCACCGTCACCGCCGTGGCCGGGTCGGTGTTGCATCTGAGCACCGCCGATCAGGGACTCCCTATACCGGAGCACGTGCTCTGTGCCCTGCTCTACAAGCACTGGGCTATGACCGTGGAAGGCGCACCCCCACACGAGGTCTACGTGGCCCGCCGCCCTCTGGGCTGGACCGGTGACGGAGACCCCTACGAAAGGATCACCGCGCCCGACCGCACTGAACTGCTGCGGTTGCTCGCGCACCGCCACCTCGGCGTCCACCGACGTGGCCCCGAACCCCCGACCGCCGCCTGAAGAAGCCCATGAAAAAGCTCTGGCGGGTGCAGCAACACCCCCAGAGCAGGCCGACAACCACCCCTGTCTAAGAGAAAGCGAATTGCCGACATGGCCATTGTGCCGCACACCCCTGCCCTCAACCACACGAACCACCCACCCGCCGGGCACCGGTGGGAATGCCGCCTCTACCCCGGACAGTTCGCCCAGATCCGCCAAGTCCGCGCCGACCTGGCCGTAGACCTCAACGGGCTGACCGGTATCGGGGCCGAGGCCCGTCAGGACATGGTGCTGTGTCTGAGCGAGATGTTCGCCAACGCCTGCGACCACTCCCGCTCCGGACAGGACCCCGAAGGGTGTGTGGTCCGCACCCTGGACACACCCCGCCCGGGAACAGTCCGGATCTCGATCATCGACGACGGCACCCGCACCGACACCCATACGGACTCTTCTCCGAAGGTTCCGCGCAGGCGCACCAGGAAGGAATGGGATCGGGCTGAACGCGGCCGGGGGCTGCTGCTGCTCGACCACCTCGCCACCCGATGGGGAACCCGCCCGGTGCTGGACTTCCCCTTCTGCGCAGGGTTGGGCACCGTCATCTGGGCCGAGTTCACCCA
>NZ_LAVM01000092.1:0-21212 GCF_001083815.1 Nocardiopsis sp. SBT366
CTGGTGGTCGGGGGCGGCCAGCACGTCCCGCGGGGTGGCCACCCCGGACAGGACCAGGAGCCCGGCAGCGCCGTGCACGGTGGCTCCCTCGATGTCGGTGTCCAGCCGGTCTCCCACGATCAGGGGGTTGCTCGCGCCGGTGCGCATCATGCCCTCCTCGTGCAGGGGGCGCATCGGCTTGCCGGCGATCACTGGCTCCACCCCGGTGGCGTGCGCGATCACCCGGACGAAGGAACCGTTCGCGGGTGTGACGCCCCACTCCGTGGGAGCGGTGGCGTCGGAGTTGCTGGCCACGTAGAAGGCGCCGCGTGAGACAGCGAGCGTGCCCTGGTCGAGGAGGTCGCGAGCCATCGTCCGTGAGTAACCCTGGACCACGGCCACCACCGAGTCCGAAGAGACCGTGACGGGCCGCAGCCCCATCCTGCGGACGGCCTGGCGCAGCCCGGTGTCCCCGACCACCAGTACCTCCGATCCCTCCGGGTACCGGGCGGCGATCAGGCGCGCCGCCGCCTCCGCGGAGGTCACCACGTCCTCGGGGGCGGCGGGCACGCCCAGCTGGGTCAGGTGCTCCGCGATACGAGCGGGGGTGCGTCCGGCGTTGTTGGTCACGAAGGCGACCCGGGCCCCCGCGGCTCGGGCCTTGCCCACGGCCTCGGGCGCCGCGGGCACGGCTTCGGGACCGATGTAGACCACACCGTCCAGGTCGAGGAGCATCGCGTCGTGGAGCTCGTTGAGCGGGCGGTCAGCGGCCTGCAAGGACATGGTGTGGTCCGATTCCGTGTGGCGGGAGAGGTCACCCCCAGGCTAGGCCGCTGTGGGCTCACGGCCGCCAGCCCTCGGATGTGCGTTCCGTCGCAGCCGGTCGGTGCTCGGTGAGCCAGCCGGTGGTGAAGGTGACCGCGTCCCCCAGCGAGAACAGCCGGGCGGTCGCCGAACCCACACGTGCGACCGTCACCGCGCCGGTGGCCTCGAACTCGGCGCCGAGTTCGGGGAAGTCGCCCTCGTCCAGGACCACACCGGTGTAGGTGACCCACTTCCGTTGGTCCTCGTCGTCACGGATGGCACACGAGGAGGATTCGGTGGGCGGATCGGCCACCCGGTACTCCGCCAGGTGGAAAGCCGTGCAGGAGTCGTAGCCGGTGCCCAACAACAGGACTCGCGCCCCGACCCGCTCCATCCGACCGCCAGGGGTGACTCCTCACCGAGGGCCGATTCGAGGGGGTGGGGGTGCATGAGGTGCGCCGCTCGCGGACCCAAGGCGGCGAAGGAGGTCTGCGGGTGAGGGCTGCGTACCGCGCCCGGCCACGTGCGGACCCGTTCGGGAACGCGCCCCACACAGGTGCTGGGGGTGATCGCGGGGTCGGTGCTTCGGCGCGGATCGTCTCCGACCACCCCCGTGGCACGGCGGGTGCACCCAACTAGAGGGGTCGGTGTTGCCCATGGTCTGGGTGGGAACCACGAGGTTCCCCGCGGGCCCCAGCGCGTCCAGCAGGAGTGTGTCACCAGGGCGCACCCCCAGGCGCGCCAGGTGCAGGGTGAGTGAGGCCGCCGTACGCGGCCTGCCCGAGAGGTAAGGGGGAGTGGACACGGCGGCAGTCCGGTGCTGGTGGACACTTCGGGTCACTTTCCCAGCGCGAAGGTCCGCGAGGCCAGTCAGTTTCGCTCTCGGGCCCTCTCTGCCATGATGCGACTCCCGGAATGCCTGCCGATGCGATTATCAAGCTGAGATAACGGCTCGCGTTCCCGCAGGTCGCGAAGTGTAGGCCCCGCGCACGCGGGGATGGACCGCCGACCTCGACGGCGCGCTCGTGCCAGGACGCGTAGGCCCCGCGCACGCGGGGATGGACCGAGCGCGGACCCAGCCGAGCAGGCGACGCCGACGTAGGCCCCGCGCACGCGGGGATGGACCGGCCGGGTAGCCGTCGTGCCACAGGGCCGTCCTGTAGGCCCCGCGCACGCGGGGATGGACCGTCGTCGAGGATCTGGAACGGGGTCCGGCCGCCGTAGGCCCCGCGCACGCGGGGATGGA
Organism: Nocardiopsis sp. SBT366; assembly: GCF_001083815.1. Taxonomy (NCBI): domain Bacteria; kingdom Bacillati; phylum Actinomycetota; class Actinomycetes; order Streptosporangiales; family Nocardiopsidaceae; genus Nocardiopsis; species Nocardiopsis sp. SBT366. The sequence continues at coordinate 2,030 of NZ_LAVM01000092.1, forward strand.
CCGCAGTTCACCGGCCCCAGCACATCCCACGTGGAGTAGGCCCCGCGCACGCGGGGATGGGCCGGGGTAAGGGGCTTTGCCCCCAGCCGCCTCGACGAACCCCGTACGCGGGAGCTGGCGGAACCTGGCTAGTCCAGGACTCGCATGACCAGGCCGGTGCGGGGCTTGGGGCCGAAGGACGTGGACTTGCGGGGAGTGAGTTCGCCCCGGTCGGCGACGGCGTAGACCTGCTCCACGTGCAGCGGGGGCACGATCACCGCCGTGCCCTTCTCGTCGCGGGCGGCGGCCTCGGCCTCGGCCGGGTCGTCATGGACCATCCGCACGTGTTCCTCGGGGAAGTGCCACAGGGGCAGGAGCACCTCGTGCAGGGCGGCCGTGGCCAGGTGGCGCCAGTCGGGGGAGCGGTCGGGCATGGCGCGTTGGAGCACGTCCTCGTCGAATCCGCTCAGCAGGTGGGCGTCGCCCTCGGCTGACACCAGGAGCAGGGCCGGGGCCTGCGCGCCCTCCAGGAGCGCGGGGTCTGCTTCGGTGACCGGCTCCACTCGGGCCACGGTTCCGGCGGCGGCCAGAGCCTCGGCGGTGTCCATGCCGGGCAGCACGCGGTGGATGGCGCCGAGCCGGGGCGGGTGGGTGTCGCTGTCCACGAGCAGGGCCAGACCGTGGTTCCAGCCCGGGTCGGCGTTCTCCTCGCGCAGTTGGCGGTAGGCAGCGTAGCGGTGGTGCCCGTCGGCGATCAGCGCGGAGCGTCCGGCCAGGTCGTCCGCGATCTCCTGCTGGATCCGCGGGTCGGTGACGGCCCACAGTCGGTGCTCGGAACCGTCGCGGGTTCGCGTGGACACCAGGGGACGCTGTTGGTCTCCGGTGTTCTCCGTGACCGCTGAGGCCGCGCCATTGGCGCCCCGGTACATCAGGAAGATGGGTTCGAGGTTGGCGCGGGCCACCTCCATCAGGCGGAAGCGGTCGCGCACCGGGGGATCGGCCACGTCCTCGTGCGGCCGCACGGCGGGGTCGAAACCCTCGTCCGGCAGCCCCAGGGCCCCCACCAGCCCCCTCTGGGTCTGGCCGTCGGCGGTGACCTGCTCGTAGACGTAGAGCGCCGGTTCCCCGTCCTGGGCCAGGACTCCCTCGGCGATCCAGCTGCGCAGGAGGTCGGCGGCCACCTGGTAGCGCGCGGACGCGTCGGGTGAGTGCCGGGAGAGTTCGAAGGGCAGTGTGACCCTCGCCGCGTTGTGGGGGTCGGATCGTTGGAGCTCGCGTGCCTCGTCCGCGTCGGGGATGTCGTAGGGCGGGGCCAGCAGCCGGGCGATGTCGAAGACACCGTCGATGAAGCGTTCGACGTCGGGGGCCGCGTAGCGCAGACCGCGGAAGGGGGCCAGGACGAGTGGTTGGCGAGGCATCCCAGCAAGGTACCCGTCGACGGCCCGCTTCAGAGCACGCGTCGCAGGCGGAGCATGTCGCTGAGGCTGGCGTCCACCTTGAGGCGCCGGGTGAACAGGGCCGTCGCCGGGTCCAGGCGGTCCTCGGCGAGGGCCACCAGGTCGTCGCTGGACACGGTCACCCGTACCTGGGGAGTGCCCGCGGGATCGTCCAGGGGGCGCGGGGTGACGTCGGTGAGCCCGTTCGTGGTCAGCCGCATGTCGAAGGCCGTCCCGAGGTCGGGGACGACCACGCGCACCGTGCGTTCGCGGATGTGTGCGCGGCGGCGGTCCAGGGGCTTGGCGAGGATGCGCTCGTTCGCCCGGGCGATGCCTTCGAGGCACGCGTCGATGCTGCTCATGGGGTCATGATGCCCTACCGGCGCGAGACCTTCGGGTGGTCCCACCCTGGGAAGCTCGCTCGTTTGCGTGTCACACGCGTCCGGGTCCCGGTAGCGTTGGCGTCGAACCCCCCGGAGCACGAGGCCCCTCCCTCCCGCGCCCTCCTTCCCTTTCCTCCTGCGGTCCCTTCAAGGAGCAAGTCATCATGGTCGTCGACGCGGTACGCACCTATCTGGACGCCGCCAATGGCCTCACCGAACTCTCACGCAAGCAGGCCGTGGCCGCCGCCAAGACACTGCTGCGCGCCAACGGGTCGACCCCCGTCGCGGTACCGGACGGCGAGGCCCCGCCCAGGGTGGGGCAGAGCATCCAGACCCTGGCGGGCGAGCTGATCGAGACCAGCCAGGCCAACCGGGCGGCCGTCGCCGACCTGGTGCGGTCCGAGGTCCGCAGCGCGCTGGAGCAGATGGACATGGTGCCGCGCGGGGAGTACGAGCGGATGGTCCGCCGGGTGGCCGAGCTGGAGCGCCGGATGGCGGCCCGCCACGCGGTGGAACGGGTGCTGGAACCCCGGGGCGGTGCGTCCTCGGAGCTCCCCGCGCCTGGGGAGGGCGCGCCCGAACCCGTCCAGGAGAAGTCGGAGCCCGTCGCGATCGAGGAGCCCCACGAGGCTCAGGCGAAGGGCGAGGAGCCTGCGGCCGGTAAGGACGACGCGCCCGCGACGAGCGGGGCCGAGGCTCCGGAGACCGCGGCCGTGGAGGACGGCGACGGCTCGAAGGAGGGCGACACGGCCCAGGACGGTGCCGCCGCGAACCAACCCCGGAGCAAGCCCAAAACGACCCGGCCGCGTTCGACCCCCAAGCGCACCACCAAGGGCAAGGGCGCCAAGAAGTAGAGTCCGTTCCGGGCGCCGGAGCACCGGCGCCCGCGTGGGTGGTCGAAGGGACGGGGAGAGATGGACCCGAGCGAGCAGGCCGAAGCGTTGGCGGAGCGGACACTCGGTGCGACCAGGGAGCGGTTGGCCGCTCTGGACACGCTGCCCACCCACGAGCACGTGGCGGTCTTCGACACGCTCCAGCAGGAGTTGTCGGGCGTACTGGGCGCGCTGGGACAGAACGCCCGGGGTCCCCGATAGTGTCCGGAACGGCCGGTACCCTAGGTGACCATGGCAAAACGTAGTCGGCTCGACGCGGAACTGGTCCGCCGAGGCCACGCACGCTCACGGGGACACGCGGCCGAGTTGATCGAGGACGGATTCGTCCTGGTCTCCGGCATGGTGGCGTCCAAGGCCGCGACCCAGATCGGCACCGACCAGCCCGTTGTGGTGCGCACACCCTCCGAGGAGCCGGCCTACGTCTCCCGTGGCGCGCACAAGCTCATCGGGGCGCTGGACGCCTTCGGGCTGGACGTGAAGGGGCGGCGGGCCCTGGACGCCGGGGCCTCCACCGGTGGATTCACCGACGTCATGCTGCGGCGCGGCGTGGCGCACGTCACGGCCGTCGACGTCGGCTACGGACAGCTGGCCTGGTCGTTGCGCAGCGACGACCGGGTGCGGGTCATGGAGCGGGTCAACGTCCGTGAACTCACCCCCGAGATGGTCGGCGAACCCCGTCCCGACCTGGTGGTCGGCGACCTGTCGTTCATCTCCCTCAAGCTGGTCCTGGGCGCCCTGCGTGATTCCGTGGCGCCCGACGCCGACTTCTCGATGATGGTCAAGCCCCAGTTCGAGGTGGGCAGGCAGCGCGTGGGCGCGGGCGGTGTGGTCCGCGAGCCCGAGCTGCGCGCCGAGGCCGTGTCCGACGTGGCCGCGCACGCCCTCACGCTGGGTCTGGGAGTGGTCGACGTGACAGCCAGCCCCCTGCCGGGCCCCTCGGGCAACGTCGAGTACTTCCTGTGGATGCGCGCTGGTGAGCCCCCTCTGGACCCGGCCGCGTTGGAGCGCGCGATCCAGGAGGGACCGTCCTGAGGGCGTGGCCTCCTGTCACAGGAGTCCGGTAACGTGACCCGGCCGGGTGCGGTCGAGCACCCGGTCAGCACCAGACTTCCCACTGGGGAGCGAACGTAAGGGGACGGCGATGACCAGCGGACGCAGCGTTCTCCTGCTGGCCCACACCGGCCGGCCCGCGGCCGTACGCAGTGCCCAGTTGGTCCACGCGCGTCTGAGCGCGGAGGGTCTGACCGTCCGCATGCTCAAGAGCGAGGTCGAGGAACTGGCGGCCTCCGGCTGCGTCCTGTCCCCGGTCGAACCGGTCGAGGCGGCGGGTGCCGCCGAGGGCGTCGAACTGGTCATGGTGCTCGGCGGGGACGGAACCCTGTTGCGGGCCGCCGAGCTCGCCCGACCGGCGGGTGCGCCGCTGCTGGGGGTCAACCTCGGGCACGTCGGCTTCCTGGCCGAGGCCGAACGCGAGGACCTGGGCGCCACGGTGAACAGCGTCGTCAACCACGACTACGTGGTCGAGGAACGCATGACCCTCGACGTGGCCGTCTTCAACGGTGGCCGGGGCGACGGCGCTCCGCCCGTGCGTTCCTGGGCGCTCAACGAGGCGACCCTGGAGAAGGCCGACTCGCGCCGCATGCTGGAGATGGTCCTGGAGGTGGACGGGCGCCCCCTGTCCAGCTGGGGCTGCGACGGTGTGGTGTGCGCGACCCCCACCGGTTCCACCGCCCACGCCTTCTCCGCCGGAGGCCCGGTCGTGTGGCCGGACGTGGAGGCGCTGCTGGTCGTGCCGATCAGCGCGCACGCCCTGTTCGCCCGGCCCCTGGTGGTCGGGCCCGAGGCGACGGTGGCGCTGGAGGTGCTGCCGGAGACCACACCGGGCGTGCTCTGGTGCGACGGACGGCGTATGGTCGAATTGCCCGTGGGAGCACGAATCGAGATCACCCGTGCCGATACGCCGGTCCGGTTGGCCCGGCTGCACCGCGCGCCGTTCACCGACCGGTTGGTGGCCAAGTTCGGCCTCCCGGTCTCGGGATGGCGGGGACGGGCCGCACACGGACGCTGATCCAGCGCCGTCGCAAGCAAAGGGCGTCAACTATCAGGAGAGGGATCGGTGCTCGAAGAAGTCCGAATCCAAGGCCTCGGTGTCATCGACGACGCCGTGTTGGAACTGTCACCGGGTCTGACCGTCGTCACCGGTGAGACCGGCGCGGGCAAGACCATGGTCGTGACCGGGCTGGGACTGCTCTTCGGTGGACGCGCCGACCCCCAGCGGGTACGTCCGGGGGCCGACCGCGCCGTGGTCGAGGGACGGTTGACCGTTCCCCGGGGCGGCCGGGTGGCCGACCGCGTGCTGGAGGCCGGGGGCGACATCGACGACGACGTCCTGATCCTCACCCGCGCGGTGTCGGCCGAGGGACGGTCGCGGGCCACCATGGGGGGCCGTTCGGCCCCGGTCAGCCTGCTCGCCTACCTGGCCGACGACCTGGTCGCCGTGCACGGGCAGTCCGACCAGCAGCGCCTGCTGCGCTCGGACCGTCAGCGCTCGTCACTGGACCGGTTCGCCGGGGATGACCTGGCCAGGGCGATGAAGCGTTACACCGCCGCCTATCGGCGCCACCGCGAGGTCTCCGCCGAGCTGGACGAGCTGGTCGAGCGCGCCCGTGAGCGCGCACAGGAGGCCGACCTCCTCCGCTTCGGTGTGGAGGAGATCGCCGCCGCTGAGCCCCAGCCCGGTGAGGACGCCGAGCTGCTCGCGGAGGAGACCCGGCTGGCGCACGCCGACGGACTGCGGGTGGCCTCGACCACCGCGCACGAGGCGCTCACCGGTGACCCGGCCGCGGCCGAGGTCCAGGCCGATGTGGCGGGACTGCTGTCGGCCGCGCGTCAGGCTGTCGGTGCCGTGCGCGACCACGACGCGGAACTGGCCGCCATCGGCGACCGCCTGGACGAGGCCTCGTACATCCTCACCGACGCCGCCACCGAGCTGGCCTCCTACGCCGAGTCGGTGGACGCGGACCCGGCCAGGCTGGCCGTGATCCAGGAGCGCCGGTCCCTGCTGACGCAGCTCTCACGCAAGTACGGCGAGACCACGGACCAGGTGCTGGCCTGGGCGGAGACCGCAGCCAAGCGCCTCGGGGAGCTGGACGGCGACGACGAGCGGATCGACGGGCTGCGCGCGGAGGCCGAGGAGCTGTACGCGCGGCTGGACGAGGCCGCCACCGAGCTCACCGAGATCCGCTCCGGGGCCGCCGAGCGGTTCGGCGCGGCGGTCACCGAGGAGCTGACCGCGCTGGCCATGCCGCACGCGCGGGTGAGCGTGCGCATCACCACGGGTGAGGAGTTCGGGCAGCACGGGCGCGACGAGGTCGAGCTCCTGCTGGCCCCGCACCCGAGTTCGCCGCCGCTGGCCCTGCACAAGGGCGCCTCGGGTGGTGAACTGTCGCGGGTGATGCTGGCGATCGAGGTGGTCTTCGCCGGAGCGGACCCGGTCCCCACCTTCGTGTTCGACGAGGTGGACGCCGGTGTCGGCGGCAAGGCCGCGGTGGAGATCGGCCGACGTCTGGCCCGTCTGGCCCGGTTGGCGCAGGTGATCGTGGTCACTCACCTGCCGCAGGTGGCGGCCTTCGCCGACGCCCACCTGGTCGTGGAGAAGTCCACTGAGGGCCTGGTGACGGAGAGCGGCGTGGTCCGGCTGGACCGGGACGGTCGGGTGCGTGAGCTCTCGCGGATGCTCGCCGGGTTGGAGGACTCCGAGTTGGGTCGGGCCCATGCCGAAGAGCTGATGAACAACGCCGATCCGGAGCGCGCCCACCCGGCTGGCTGACCCCGGTTTCGAGGACTGGTTCGCAGCGGTGTCCGTGCCCCCTGGGCGCGGGCACCGTCGACGTCACGGCCTGGGGTGGTTTGCCCAGAAAACGCCGACCAGTCAACTGTAGTAACTTACCGTGATCGACTTCTGACAGTATGCCACCGATGAAGGTATCGGATGCGCTCAGAGCCACAATGCGATTCCGCCGTTCGCGAGCGGAAGCCCCCTTCGGGCTGGTCGCGCCCGTCCGTTCGGACCGCCGCACCAAGAACCTGACCAAGCGGCTGCGACCCGGCGACATCGCCGTGATCGACCACGTCGACCTGGACCGGGTCAGCGCCGAGGCCCTGGTGGGTTGCGGGGTCTCGGCGGTGCTCAACGTCGCCCGCAGCATCAGCGGGCGCTATCCCAACCAGGGGCCCGAGATGATCGTGGCCGCGGGAATCCCCCTGGTGGACGACGTCGACCCCGAGGTCCTGACCCGAGTCCGCGACGGGGAACGGTTGCGGTTGGAGGGCGCCACCCTCTACCGGGACGACGAGGTCGTCGCCCGGGGTGTCCGTCAGGACAAGGAGAGCGTGGCGGCCGCCATGGCCGGGGCCCGCGCCGGGCTGGCCACCCAACTGGAGGCCTTCGCGGCCAACACCATGGCCTACCTCCAACGCGAACGCGACCTCCTGCTGGACGGCATCGGTATCCCCGCGATCGGCACCTCCATGGAGGGGCGCCACGTCCTGATCGTCGTGCGGGGTTACCACTACCGCGAGGACATCGTCGCCCTCCGGCCCTACATCCGCGAGTTCCGGCCGGTGATCATCGCGGTGGACGGCGGAGCCGACGCCGTGATGGAGGCCGGATACCGGCCGGACATCATCGTCGGGGACTTCGACTCCGTCTCCGACCAGGCGCTGACCAGCGGCGCCGAACTCGTGGTGCACGCCTACCGCGACGGCCGCGCCCCCGGCCTCCAGCGGCTCACCGACCTGGGCCACGAGGCGGTGGTCTTCCCAGCGACCGGCACCAGCGAGGACGTGGCGATGATGCTCGCCGACGGCTCGGGCGCCAGCCTCATCGTCGCGGTGGGCACCCACGCCACCCTGGAGGAGTTCCTCGACAAGGGCCGGTCGGGCATGGCCAGTACCTTCCTCACCCGGCTCCGGGTCGGCGGGAAGCTGGTTGACGCCAAGGGCGTGAGCCGCCTCTACCGATCCCGCATCTCACCGTGGGCACTGCTCGGCCTGGTGGCCGCGTGCCTGCTCACCATCCTGGTCGCCGCCTACAGCTCACCGGCCGGGCAGGTCTATCTCACCTTTCTCGCGGCGCGCTGGGACGCGTTCGTCTACTGGATGACGGGGCTGTTCACGTGATCGACTTCCGCTATCACCTCGTGTCCATCATCGCGGTGTTCCTCGCGCTCACCGTCGGTCTGGTCCTGGGCACCACGATGCTCCAGGACCCGCTGCTCAACACCCTCCAGTCCGAGACGGCCGACCTGCGCGGGCAGAGCGAGGAGCTGCGCGCCGAGCGCGATGACTCCGAACTGCTCAACACCGGGGCGGACCAGTTCACCGACGCCGTCGCGGCCGACGTTCTGGAGGACCGCCTGCTCGACCGCGAGGTGGTCCTGGTCGCGGCGCCCGGCGCGGACGAGGAGGTCGTACAGGCCCTGGGCGGTCGCGTGGAGGAGGCCGGCGCCTCCGTCGCGGGCCGAGTGGTGTTCGAGGAGGCGTTCCTGGACAGCGGCAGCGCCACCTTCGTCGACGAACTCGCGCTCCAGGTCGCCGTCGATCCGGGTGACCTCTCGGGCAACCCCTACGACAAGGCCGGAACCGCGCTCGGGCACGCGCTGGCGGCCCCGGACGAGGCGGACGCCGAGGAGTCCGAAACGACCGAGGAATCCGAAGCGGTTGAGGACGCCGAGGCGACTGAGGGCCGTGGCAGGGACAACGACGACGCCGAAGCCGAGGGTGCGGCCACGGAGGACCCGGAGACGGGCCACGACGCCAGTGCCGTGCTGTCGGCCTTCTCCGAGGGCGGCCTGCTCACGGTCGAGGGTTCCCCTGCCGCGTCGGCCGACACCCTGATCGTGGTGGCCCCCGCCAGCAACGCCCCCGAAGAGGACGCCGAACGCGTCAACACCGCGCTGACCAGCCTCACCGCGGCGCTGCACCGGCAGGTCGGGCCCACGGTCCTTGCCGGGGGAGCCGACTCGGGCCGCCCCGGCGGCGTGGTGGCCCTGGCGCGCGACCAGGAACCGTCCCACGCCACCGTGGACGTGGTCGGGCGTTCCACCGGAGACGTGGTCGCCGTCCTCGCCCTGGCCGACTCCCTTGACGGCTCCGGATCCGCCTACGGCATCGGTGAGGGTGTGGTCGGCTTCCTGCCCGACCCGCTGCCCGGGCCGGTCGAGTCGGCCGAGACCGCAGCCGAAGCCGACGCCGAAGCCGACGCCGAAGCCGAGGCGGTGGCCGAGTCCGGCAACGAGGACGAGGCCCGCCGCCGGGCGCCCCGGAGTGGAGAATGAGGCCCGCGCGCACCGCCCCGGTGGCCGCGCCGCGCACCTCCGTGATGTCACAGGCGACCCGAGGGCTGACCGGTGCCGTGCTCGGAGCCCTCGCCGCCCGCTCCGCCTACCGGCTGCTCGACCGTGAGGGTGACCGCTCCCCGAGATGGCGGCGCGTCAACTTCCGGGGCCGCACCGTCACCCTCCAGGAGGGCCCGGCCCTCGCCTCGGGGGTCTGCGCCGCCTGTGTGCTCGTCCCCGGACTCACCCCGCGCGTGCGCGCGGCCACCTCCCTTGCCGCGGCGGCCTCGGCGTCCTTCGGCGCCTACGACGACCTGGCCGGGAACGCCCGGGCCAAGGGGTTGCGCGGACACCTGGGCGCGCTCGCCCACGGGGAGGTCACCACCGGGACGGTCAAGATGGCGGGGATCGGCGCCACGGGGTTGGCCGCCGCCTCCCTGCTGCGCCGGGGGCCGCTGGACACCCTGGTGGACGGCGCCCTGATCGCGGCCAGCGCCAACCTCGTCAACCTCCTTGACCTGCGGCCCGGCCGGGCCGTGAAGTTCGCGCTGCTGGCCTCGGCCCCCGCGCTCGCCTCACCGGCCGCACCGCTGGTGGGTCCCGTGCTGGGCGCCTCGGCCGCCCTGCTCCCCGACGACCTGGCCGAACGCTCGATGCTCGGTGACGCCGGGGCCAACGCGCTCGGTGCCGCCCTGGGCGCGGCCGCCGCCGCCCGCGCGCCCCGACCGGTCCGCCTGGCCCTGCTCGGTGGGGTGGTCGGTCTGACCCTGGCCAGCGAGCGCGTCAGCTTCTCCCAGGTGATCGAGCGCGTGCCGCTGTTGAACAGGCTGGACCGCTGGGGGCGCGCCGACGCCGCTGAGGCTGGGCCGGATTGGCGAACCGCCGACCACAACCCGCCCGGGGCGCAGTCGCCGGGCGGAACGGGACGACTGCGGGGGACGGCCCAGGACGGGCCGGAGCGAGTGCCACGCGCACGGCGCTCCGCCGCCTCACCGGCCCCGGGGTGACGCGCGGGGTCGCCACGGCGGCGGCGCTCATCGCGGTGGTCACCGTGGGCGCCCGCCTGGCCGGGTTCGGCCGCACCGTCGTCTTCTCACAGACCGTCGGCGACACCTGCCTGGGCACCGCCTACGTCACCGCGAACCAGCTTCCGGCGGTGCTGTTCGAGATCGTCATCGGCGGAGCCCTGACCGCCATGGTCGTCCCCGTCCTGGCCGCCGCGGTCAAACGCGGCGACGACGACCAGGTCCGGCACACCGCCTCCGCGCTGGTCACCTGGGTGCTGCTGCTGTCCCTGCCGTTGGCCGCGCTGCTGGCGCTGGCCTCGGTCCCGGCGATGACCCTGCTGCTGGGCGCGGGGGCCGGCTGCGACCGCGCCGCTCTGGTCGGCCTGGCCGCCCGCATGCTGGTGGTGTTCGCGCCGCAGATCGTCTTCTACGGGCTCGCGGCGGTCCTCTACGGCGTGCTCCAGTCACACCGCCGGTTCCTGGCTCCGGCCCTGGCGCCCCTGGTGTCCAGCCTGGTGGTCATCGCCGCCTACCTGGTGTTCGTGCCCCTGGGCGCGGACCACCGGCAGGACCTCGACACCCTGCCGATCCCCGCCGAACTCGTGCTCTCCCTGGGCACGACCGCCGGGGTGGTGGCGCTCTTCCTCACGGTGCTGGGCCCCGCCGGGGGACTGCGGCTGCGGTTGCGCCCCCGCCTGACCTTCCCCCCGGGTGTGGGCGCCCGCGTGCGTTCCCTGGCCATGGCCTCGCTGCTGCCCCTGGTGGCCATGCAGGTGAGCCTGCTGCTCTCGGTCGCTCTGGCCAACTGGGGCGGGGGAGCGGGCGCCTCCGTGCTGTACAGCTACGCGTGGGCGCTGTTCACCCTGCCCTACGGGGTGATCGCCGTTCCCATCGCGACCAGCGCGTTCACCGCGCTGGCGGTGGCCCACGCGGAGGAGGACCGGGACGGCTTCGCCCGGCTGCTCTCGGGCAGCGCGCGGGCCTGCGTGGTGATCACCGCGGGGGTGGGCACGGCCCTGGCGGCGGCGGCCGCACCGCTCGCGGCGGTCTTCGCCCAGGTGGAGCCGGCACCGTTGGAACGCGCGCTGTCGACCTACGCCCCGGGGGTGGTGGGGTTCGGCCTGGTGGCGCTGCTCAGCCGGGCGCTGTACGCCTCCCACCACGGCCGCTCCGCCGCCACCGCGCAGGTCGTGGGCTGGCTCGTGGTGATGGCGTGCGCCGTGGGGCTGGTGTGGGCGCTGCCCCCGGGGTGGTCCATCGCGGGGCTGGGCGCGGCGAGCACCGTGGGGCTCAGCCTGGCCGCCGCCCTGCTGTGTGCGGGGGTGGCGCGGGTCCACGGCGCCGCGTCCCTGTCCGGCCTGGTCCGGTCGCTGTGTGCGGCGCTGGTCGCGGGCGCGGCGGGATGGCTGGCCGGGCGGTGGGTCGCCACAGCGCTGGCGGGGCCCCCGGGGGACGGGATCTGGTGGACGGCGCTCGTGGCCGTCGCCGCGGGGTCCGCGGCGATGGCGGTCTTCGGGGCGGTGGCGGTCCTGGTGGACCGCTCCGCGCTGCGCACGGTGGCGGACCGTGCTCGGAACATTCGCGAACGAGGGAGGGGAACACGGTGAACGGCAGGATCGCGTTGGTCGTGGGGACGGTCAGCGGCGGGGTGGGCCGCCACGTGCGCTCGCTGGGTGAGGGGCTGGTGAACCGGGGGTTCCGTGTGGCGGTGGTCGGACCGCCCTCGGCCGATCGGGAGTTCGGGTTCTCGTCGCTGGGCATGCGCTTCTCCCCGGTGCCGATCGGGCCCTCGCCGTCCCCGAGCGATCCCGGGGTGGTGCTGCGCCTGCACTCGTTGCTGCGCGGGGCGGACGTGGTGCACGCTCACGGACTGCGGGCCGGGGCCCTGTGCGCGCTGGCGGGGGCGCGGCCGTTGGTGGTCACCGCGCACAACGCGCCGCCCGTGGTCGGGGGAGTCCTCGGCGCGGTCTACCCCGTGCTCGAGCGGATCGTGGCCCACCGCGCGGAGGTGGTCCTGGGGGTCTCCGGGGACCTCGTGCGCAGGCTCTCGGCTGCCGGGGCGAAGGACGCCCGGATGGCCGTGGTGGCGGCCCCGGAGACGGGCACGCCGTTGAAGGGACGGGAGGAGACCCGGGCGGACCTGGCCGTGGAGCCCGGCCGTCCGCTGCTGATGACGGTGGCCAGGCTCGCTGAGCAGAAGGGGCTGGACACCCTGTTGGCGGCGACCCCGGCGATCTCGAACCGGGTCCCCGAACCCGTGGTGGCCATCGCGGGGGACGGGCCGCTGTGGGGGGAACTGCACGACTCCGCCGCGGAGATGCGGGTGGACGTGCGCATGCTCGGGCACCGGGGCGACGTGGCGGACCTGCTGGCGGCGGCGGACGTCTTCTGCCTGACGAGCCACTGGGAGGGGCCGTCGCTGGTCATCATGGAGGCCCTACGGGCCGGGCTGCCGGTGGTCTCCACCAGGGTGGGCGGCATCCCCGACCTCTACGCGGGGACGGTGCTGATGGTGCCGCCCGGCGATCCCGCGGCCTTCGCGGCGGCGGTCGGCCGGGTGCTGGACGACCCTGACCTCGCGGCCGATCTGCGTGCCCGCTCCCGGGAGGCGGCGCTGAGGCTGCCCTCGGAGGAGGACGCGGTGGAGGCGGCGTGCGCGGTGTACAAGTCGGTGGCGCCCTGGTGACCGTCCCGGTTCCGGGTCCCCGGACGCGGCAGGGGCGCCCCGTGGACGGTGCCCGCGGGACCGTGCGGTCACACGTGGAGCGGGATGTCCGGCGGGTGCGGATGATGTGTCTCCGGGGAGTGGTGGGTACCGCCGCGCGGGTGACTTCCTCAGAGAGGATTCTGATGTCATGCTGAGTACTGGCTCGGATGGCGTAACCTGTTCTGGTGCGCTCTACGCGCCTGCTTCACCACGTGAGGGGAGTATCCCTGTCGCGGCGGTGCCGTCATCACGGAGTACAACGACGTTCTCCCGGTTCCGTCGGTTCACGTTCTTCGGACGTGAGCGGGAGAGACCTCCGGTTATTCGCCGTGCGTGCAAAACGCTCGCGCGCACCAACCGGAGGAGAATCCGTCCGTGAACGTTCCCTTGTGGGTGTGGGCCGCCACCATCGCGGCCATGGTGCTGATCCTCGCCCTGGATCTCGTGATCGTCGACCACCCGTGGAGCAAGACCAAGGGTCCCAAGGAGTTCGGGATCAAGCAGGCCTCCTGGTGGGCCGTCTTCTACATCGGTATCGCCATCGTGTTCGGGTTCGGGGTCATGTACTTCGGCAACCCGACGGCGGGCGCCGAGTACTTCGCCGGGTTCGTCACCGAGAAGAGCCTGAGCATCGACAACCTCTTCGTGTTCTACCTTCTGATGACCGCGTTCGCGGTCCCGAAGAAGTACCAGCACGAGGTCCTGCTCGTCGGCATCGTCATCGCGATCATCATGCGCGGCTTCTTCATCGTGCTGGGCGCGCAGGTCATCAACGCCTGGAGTGAGGTCTTCTACCTCTTCGGCGTCTTCCTCATCTACACCGGCTACAAGATCGTCCGCGACCACGTCAAGGGCGACGACGAGGAGAAGGACTTCACGCAGACGCCGGTCGTGCGCCTGGTGAAGCGCTTCTGGCCCGTGACGAAGGACTACCACGGCGCCAAGCTCACCGTGAAGCTCGACGGCCGCCGCCACGTGACCCCGATGCTGCTGGTGATCGTCGCGATCGGTGTCATCGACCTCGTCTTCGCCGTCGACTCCATCCCGGCCATCTTCGGCCTCACGCAGGACGCCTACATCGTCTTCACCGCCAACGCCTTCGCCCTGATGGGTCTGCGCCAGCTGTACTTCCTGCTGGCCGGACTGATGGACCGCCTGGCCTACATCAGCTGGGGCCTGTCCGCGATCATGGTGTTCATCGGCGTGAAGATGATCCTGCACGCCCTGCACGAGAACGGCGTGCACGTCGTCGACATCGGCATCGGCACCTCGCTCACCGTCATCCTGGGCATCATGACCGTCACCATCGTCGGCAGCCTGGTCAAGTCCGGCATCGACCAGCGCCGTCAGGCCGAGCTCGAGGGGCAGGACCGGGACAGGGCCGACCGCTCCTGACCCCGGACCACCCCGTCCGCGGACGACCCCGGGGCCCGGTCCCGGGAACTGTGGAAACCAGCATCGTTCGAACGGTTGTTCGTTTATAGTGGTGGTGTCCCGGCGCTCACGCGTCGGGGCGCCACCATTTTCGCGCGGCGGAAGAAACGGCCCCGGGTGATCGTTAGTCTTGTCGAACGGGGAGTCGTCTCACCACTCCCCGACATCTCCTGAGCGGCCCGATTCCGGAGCCGCGGCGGCCCCGAGGGGTCCGCGACCGCCTCAACGCGAAGCCATACACGGGTCCACCGACGTCACTGAGACGTGGTCCGCGTCCTGTGCGTCAGAGCCGAAGGATGTCTCACTCGATGGTCGAACAACTCGTGGTCCGTGGAGCACGGGAGCACAACCTCAAGGACGTGTCGCTGGACCTGCCCCGCGACTCCATGATCGTGTTCACCGGCCTGTCAGGTTCGGGCAAGTCCTCGCTCGCCTTCGACACCATCTTCGCCGAGGGCCAGCGCCGCTACGTCGAGTCCCTCTCGGCGTACGCCCGCCAGTTCCTGGGCCAGATGGACAAGCCCGACGTGGACTTCATCGAGGGCCTGTCCCCGGCGGTCTCCATCGACCAGAAGTCGACCAGCCGCAACCCGCGGTCCACGGTGGGCACCATCACCGAGGTCTACGACTACCTGCGCCTGCTCTGGGCCCGCGTGGGCGTTCCGCACTGTCCGGAGTGCCACCGAGAGATCGCCCGGCAGACGCCGCAGCAGATCGTCGACCGGGTCATGGAGATGACCGAGGGCACCCGTTTCCAGGTGCTCGCACCGGTCGTGCGCGGACGCAAGGGCGAGTACGTCGAGCTCTTCAAGGACCTCCAGTCCAAGGGCTACACGCGTGCCGTCGTCGACGGCCAGTCGGTCCGACTGGACGAGGCGCCCAAGCTCGGCCGCTACGACAAGCACGACATCGCCGTGGTCGTGGACCGGCTCAGCGTCAAGCCCGGCGCCAACGGGCGGCTCACCGACTCGGTGGAGACCGCGCTCAAGCTGGCCGGCGGCACCATCGTCCTGGACTTCGTGGACCTGGAGGCCGACGACCCCGAGCGGGAGAAGGTCTTCTCCGAACACCTCTACTGCCCCTACGACGACCTCTCCTTCGAGCAGCTCGAACCGCGCTCCTTCTCCTTCAACGCGCCCTACGGCGCCTGCCCCGACTGCTCCGGTCTGGGCACCCGCATGGAGGTCGACGCGGACCTGCTGGTCCCCGACCCCGAGCGGACCCTGGCCGAGGGCGCCATCGCCCCCTGGTCGGGCGGCCCCAACGGCGGTTACTGGGAGCGGATCCTCAAGGCGCTCGGCGAGGCCGTGGGGTTCGACACCGACACCTCCTGGGAGCGGCTGCCGCGCCGCGCGCGCAAGGCGATCCTGGAGGGGCACGACACCCAGGTGCACGTCAGCTACCGCAACCGGTACGGGCGCAGCCGCTCCTACTACACCGAGTTCGAGGGCGTGATCCCCTGGGTGAAGCGCCGCCACTCCGAGGTGGAGAGCGACCACACCCGTGAGCGCCTCGAGGGCTACATGCGCTCGGTGCCCTGCCCCACCTGTGACGGCACCCGGCTCAAGCCGGTCGTCCTCGCGGTGACGGTGGGCGGCAAGTCCATCGCCGAGGTGGCCTCCATGGCGCTGGGCGACAGCGCCGCCTTCCTGGCCGGGCTCCGGCTCTCCGACCGCGACATGGTCATCGCCGCCCAGGTGCTCAAGGAGATCAACGCCCGGCTCGGATTCCTGCTGGACGTGGGCCTGGACTACCTGAGCCTGGCCCGCTCCTCCGGTTCGCTCTCCGGCGGCGAGGCACAGCGCATCCGCCTGGCCACCCAGATCGGTTCCGGCCTGGTGGGCGTGCTGTACGTCCTGGACGAGCCCTCCATCGGCCTGCACCAGCGTGACAACGCCCGGTTGCTGGAGACCCTCCAGCGCCTGCGCGACATCGGCAACATGCTCATCGTGGTCGAGCACGACGAGGACACCATCCGCGCGGCCGACTGGGTCGTGGACATCGGTCCCGGCGCCGGCGAGCACGGCGGGCACGTCGTGGTCTCGGGCATCGTGGACGAACTGCTCACCTCCGCCGACTCGCTCACCGGCGACTACCTCGCCGGGCGACGCGCCATCGAGCTGCCCGCCACACGGCGCCCGCTGACCAAGGGGCATGAACTGGTGGTGCGGGGCGCCCGCGAGAACAACCTGCACGGCATCGACGTGTCCTTCCCGCTGGGCGTGTTCACCGCCATCACCGGCGTGTCCGGTTCGGGCAAGTCCACACTGGTCAACGAGATCCTGTACAAGGCCCTGGCCAAGGAGCTCAACGGGGCGCGCGACGTGCCCGGCCGCCACCTTCGGGTCAACGGGATGAACAAGGTCGACAAGGTGGTGCACGTCGACCAGAGTCCGATCGGCCGCACACCGCGTTCCAACCCGGCCACCTACTCCGGGGTCTTCGACCACGTGCGCAAGCTGTTCGCGCAGACCACCGACGCCAAGACGCGCGGGTACCAGCCCGGCCGGTTCTCGTTCAACGTCAAGGGCGGCCGCTGCGAGGCCTGCTCGGGTGACGGCACGCTCAGGATCGAGATGCAGTTCCTGCCGGACGTGTACGTGCCCTGCGAGGTCTGCCACGGTGCCCGGTACAACCGCGAGACCCTTCAGGTGAAGTACAAGGGCAAGAACATCGCCGAGGTTCTGGACATGCCGATCTCGGAGGCCCTGGAGTTCTTCGAGCCGGTGAACGCGATCCGCCGCCACCTTCAGACGCTGGCCGACGTCGGTCTGGGCTACGTGCGGCTGGGCCAGCCCGCCACCACGCTCTCCGGAGGTGAGGCCCAGCGTGTCAAGCTCGCCGCCGAGCTCCAGCGCCGCTCCACCGGGCGGACCGTGTACGTGCTCGACGAGCCCACCACCGGCCTGCACTTCGAGGACATCCGCAAGCTGCTGGGAGTCCTCAACCGGCTGGCCGACACGGGGAACTCGGTGATCGTCATCGAGCACAACCTCGACGTCATCAAGACGGCCGACCACGTCATCGACATGGGCCCCGAGGGCGGTTCCGGTGGTGGCACGGTCGTGGCCGAGGGCACCCCCGAGGAGGTCGCCGCGGTCGCGGAGTCCTACACCGGACGGTTCCTCGCCAAGATGCTCTGACCGGACCCGCGAGGATCCACCTCCGGCGCCCGCACGGCCACCGTGCGGGCGCCGCGTCGTGCGAGGCACCGCAGCGCCGGGCGGGCGCGCGCGGCGGTCGGTACAGTCGTGGGTGCCAGGCGCCCGCATCCCCCGTCACCCCCGGAGGTCGACCTCTCCCATGAACGCCTCACCGCACCCGAACGGACACCAGTGGGGGACGCGACCGCCGCAGGACGGCCCGCCCGCACCGGGACCGGTCGGGGCACCCGCGCCCGAGGGCGGTTCGGCGGCGGGGACCGTGCCACCGGTGGTCGGGGCCGGCTACCCGCTGGCGTCCTGGTGGGCGCGGGCGGCCGCCCGCTGCATCGACGCGGTCGTGATCGCGCTGCCGGCGCTTCTGATCAGCCTGGTCCTCGCGCTCACCTGGGCCGGTGCTCAGGTGGTCCTGGGCGGATCCACCCAGGACCTGGACCAACGCTTCTGGTTCATCCTCTGGCCGGTCATGTTCGTCCTCCACACCGCCTACGAGACCTACGCCGTCTCCCGCTGGCAGCAGACCTACGGCAAGCGGAGGATGGGGCTGAAGGTGGCCCCGCTGTCCGCCCAGGGAGGGCTCGGTCCGATCCGCCTCTCCGCCGTCACGGTCCGCGCGGCCCTGTACGGCTTCCCGATCCTGCTGTTCTTCACACGCGGGCTCTGGTTCGTGTTCATCGCCGTGATGGCGCTGCTGATCGGCGGGATGGCCGCCTGGAACCGGCCGAACCGGCAGGGTCTGCACGACAGGATCGCGGGAACCGTGGTCCTCGACGTCCGGTCGCGGTGAGGCCCGGACCCACCGCTCGTCTGGCAGGCTGTTCCCCATGCTCGGACGACTGCGCGCGGTGACCATCGACTGCCCCGACCCCGGGGCGCTGGCCGACTTCTACTCGGAGCTCCTGGGGCTGCCCGTCACCAGGCGTGACCACGACTGGGCCGGGATCGGAGACGGGACCTGGCCCGTGATCGACTTCCAGCGGGTGGACGGCCACCGGGCCCCTGCCTGGCCGGACCCCGAGCGGCCCCAGCAGATGCACTTCGAGATCGCGGTCGGGGACATCGACGCCGCCCACGAGCGGGTCCTGACCTTGGGCGCGCGTCTGCTGTCTGTTTCCGAGGAGCGGCCCGACAACATGTACCGGGTCTACGCCGACCCCGCCGGTCACCCGTTCTGCCTGGAGTTCACGGCCTGACCGCAGCTGGCCAGGGGGCGGGTGGCCCTTCCGGTGCGAGCGTCCGGACGGTTCAATGTGTCCATCCCGCCCGGAGCGGGGTTTCCCCCGAGCCGCGTGTGGCGGTCAGCTCCCTGAGCTGAGCCCGCTTCGCCGCCGCGTTCTCACGAGCATGAGAGGGCGACGTGCCTCTACACCGCACCTTCCACAAGACCGAACCGCAGAAGCTTCTCCCGGGTGACTGGCGCAGCCTGAGGTTCGACGTCGACGAGCGTGGAGAGAGGGGCCGGTTCTACTCCCTGGTCGGCCAGGGCGAACCCCGGGGCGCCCTGTACGACCTGTCCGTGGGCGTGGTCCTGGAAGGGGTCGACCCGGGGGCCGAGGTGCAGTTGCGTGCCAGCGAGTACGTCAGGACCGGGGACGAGTGGGTCGTGGCCAGGGACCGGCCGATCGACAGCCCGGCGCACGTGGGTGGCAGGGCGCACTTCACCTACTCCTGGAAGGATCTCCTGGAGCCCGGGCGGCGGGTTCGCGTTCGGGTGGCGCAGTTCGGGCGTTCCCCGGCGGTGATCGTGAGCGCCGAGGCGACCGCCCTGTTCTGGCCCGGGGACGAGTCGGACCCCGGCCACGAGCCCCTCCACCCCCACCACTCAGAGCCTCACCACCCCCAGCC
>NZ_LAVM01000093.1:0-20045 GCF_001083815.1 Nocardiopsis sp. SBT366
CCCGCACGAAGCCCCCCACCCGGGCGGTACCGACCAGCGGGCCCCAGCCCCGGGCCGAGACGAGCGACCACCAGGGCGGAGGACTCCTCGACGGAGGCGACCGGTTACCGGAGGCGACCGATCTGGTCCAAGCCCAAGGCCACCGAGCGGTGGGCGCGCGGGGACCGCGCGGGGACCCGGTGGACGGGTCCGAGTGCGCACCTGGTCAACCGGGCCATGCGGGAGCTCGGCGGGATCGACGTCCTCGTGGAGCCCGCCGCCGCCCGGCCCCCGCTGACCGGGGCGCACCCGGTCGCCGCCCCTCTGGGGCCAGGCGACCGGGAGGGCGTCCGCCGTCCGGGTCAGCGGGAGCGGCTCCGGGAGGACCCACCGCTCCGCGAGGTGCGGCGGTCGCTCTCCCTGCGCAGGGCCTCGACCAGCTCGTCCTTGTCCATGTTGGAGCGCCCGGGGATGTCGAGCTGCCGGGCCCGCTTGTAGAGGTGGCCCTTGGAGGCCTCGGCGTCCACTCCCCCGGCGGTGGGGCGGTCGGCACCGGAGCGCCGTCCGGCCCTCGGGTTCTTCGCCTGCTCGTCCGAGGGTCCGCTCCCGTTCCCCTCCTTGGCCTCCCAGTGGTCGCCGACCTTCTCGAACTTGCGCTTGACGGCGGCGAAGGCGACCCGGTGGGCCCGCTCACCCTCCCCGTACTCGTCGACCGCGTTGTCGTGCGCCTCGATCCAGGTGCGCTGCGCCTTCTTCGGCGACCTGCGCAGGGTGTCGGGCAGTTCGTCCACACCGGGCATCGTTCTCATCTCCCGCCGAGGTCAGGTGTCCTTCGGGCTGGTGAACCGTTCACTGTTCCCGTAACCGGCGGGGGCGGGCGCGAAACTCCGTCGGTTCGGCGGGATGGCCGGGGCCGCGCCCACGACCTCCTGGGTGCGGCGCCCCTCCGCCCGGCTCGACGAGACAGACAGGGAGGAGGAGCGCTGGCGGGCGGGCGGCTCAGGACGGGAGGCTGGCGCCGGCGAACAGCACCAGCAGGGGCAGGGCCATGTTGTTGACCGAGTGGACGGCCACGGCGGGCCAGACCGAGCCGCTGCGGCGCATGACCTCGGCGGCGATCACGCCCACCACGAAGGCGGCGGGCAGGATGAGGTTGACGCCATGGAAGACGGCGAAGATCGCCGAGCTTCCGAGGACTCCGATCCACGGGCCGTAGCGCAGCAGGGCGTTCGTGACGACCCCGCGGAACAGGAACTCCTCACCGATCGGGGTGAGCACGGCCAGGAACAGGAAGGTGAGGACGAGGCCGATCACGCCACTGCCCGCCGTGTCGTAGTACACGCCCTGCGGGTTGCTCTCGTAGCCGGTCAGGCTGGTGATGGCCATGATCACGGCCCCCTTCACCAGGAGCGCGATCACCCCCCACCCGGCGCCGAGGAGCATCCAGCGCCAGGTGGTGCGCCGGACGCCGAAGGCCGCGAGGGAACGAAGGCGCACCGCGTAGGCCACGCCGAATCCCAGGAGGCCGCCGACACCGGACCACGCGGAGACGAGGAGTCCGTAGACCAGCGGGTCAAGGTCGAGCGGCCCGACCGGGCCGAGGAACACCAGGGCGACGACGCTGATCACCATGCCGAGCAGGCCGAGCACGGCCTCGGGCCAACCCGGGCGGGTCGGGGCGGCGTCATGGAGGCGGATGCTGCGCTCCGTGGACAACGTGGGCTCCTCGGTGTGGAGGTGGGTTCAGGTGGGTGGGGCCGTCGGCCGGACGGGGGCGGAGTCGGTACCCCCCTGGCCGTCCGGCCCGCGCTGGTCCGTCAACGACGCGGTTCCCAGCGGAAGACCCGGGTGGCGAGGGCGACGGCCACGACGACCCATGCCAGAGTGGGCGCCAGGAGGAACAGGGACTCGGAGACGGCGACGCCGCCGTTCCAGGCGTTGACCACCAGTTCGGCGGCGGAACCGCCAGGGAGCAGGCGCTTGACCAGGGTGAGCTCCTCGGTGCCGGTGAACCCCACCCAGCCGGAGATGGCGAGCACGCCGATCATGACGGGCAGCGTGGTCACCTGCGCGTGCTCGGGTGAGGTGGTGACCCCGGCCGTGGCCAGGGCGAGGCCGAGCATCATGACCACCGTGGTCAGGACCGCCGACACCAGCAGAAGCGGCTGGGCGGGCGCGGTGGCGACCACGGACAGCACGGTGAGGACCACGCAGACCTGCACGAGGGTCACGGCGGTGACCGGCAGCAGCAACCCGGTGAGGATACGGACGTCGTCCGCGGCCGTCGAGCGCAGCCGCTTGAGGAAGAGGTTCTGGCGGCGCGAGGCCAGCGTGGTCACGGCGGTCGTGTAGAGGGCCATCACCACCACGAGGAACATGAGCACCGAGGCGACGGCCCCGAGGTCCAGCAGGTCGGGCGCGGTGTCGTGCAGGTACATGTAGAAGCCGCTGCCGGCGAGCGGCACCACGAGCATGGTGACCAGGACGAGCCGGTTCCGGAGGATCTGGATCAGCTCACTCTGAGCGATGGCGAGCATGGTGTGTGTTCCTTTGCGTGGAAGGTCGTGCGGGGTCCGGGTGCGGGCGGCCTACTCGGCGGCGATGGCGCGGAAGACGTCGTCGAGCCGGGTTGGCCCGGCCTGGATGTCGCCCAGGTCCACCGCGTGGTCCCGTGCCCAGTCCAGGAGGACGTGCAGGTCCTTCTGGAGACTGGTGGTCTCGACGAGGAGCGCACCGTCGCTCTGGCGCGTGGCGGGCAGCGGCGGCTCCGGGGCTGAGGGCGCCAGGGTGAAGCGCACCGTGGCGGGCAGGGCGCGGGTGAGTTCGGAGACGGTCCCCTCCCGGTGGAACACCCCCTGGTGCATGAGCCCGATCCGGTCGGCGCGCTGCTGCGCCTCCTCCAGGTAGTGCGTGGTCAGGACGATGGTCGACCCGTCCTCGCGGAGCCGGTCCACGGCGTCCCACAGGTCGTCCCGGGACTGGATGTCCAGCCCGGTGGTGGGCTCGTCCAGGAAGACCAGTTCCGGGGTGCCGTAGACGGCGGTGGCGAAGTCCAGGCGCCGCTTCTCGCCGCCGGAGAGCTGGGACACCCTCGTTCCGGCCTTGTCCGTGAGGCCGACGACGCCCAGCAGCCGCTCCACCCGGTCGGTGCGTCCGGAGAGGCTTCCGATGAGCCGGACCGACTCCCGCACGGTCAGGTCCGGGGAGAACCCGCTCTCCTGGAGCATGATGCCGGTGCGGGGGCGTACGGCCCGTCGGTCGCGCGGGTCCTGGCCGAACACCCGCACGGTGCCCGAAGTGGCGGCGCGGTGGCCCTCGACCGTCTCCAGGGTGGAGGTCTTGCCCGCGCCGTTCGTGCCGAGGAGGGCGTAGAACTCGCCCCGTCCCACCTGGAAGGACAGGTCACGGACGGCGTGGAAGTCGCCGTACCGGACGTTCAGGTGCTCGACGTCGATGACTGGTGTCGCGGCTGTTGAGGTCATGCCTCCATTCCAGCCGTGCGCCCGGTTTCCCGGCAGTGTGGCCGCGTCACGTCCTGGCCGTGACATTCGTGGGGTCCGGACATGACGTGGTGTCACTGGTGGGGTGAAGGAGCCGGAAGAATACTGGGACGGTCCACGCAGTCGTTCCCCGGAAGGGTCCGCATGGAGTCAGAACCCACCGAGGTCACGCAGGGGCAGTTGCGCGTGGTCAACCTGAACATCGTGTTCGGGTCGATCTCGGCGGTCGGAGCTCTGCTGATCTCGACCAACGCCCAGAGCCCCGGCCAGGTGCTGGTGCTGTGCCTGGGGCTCACGGCGGCCCTGATGTCCGTACGGAGTTGGTCCGGGCAGGCCTTCAGGATCGTGGCGCCACCCTGCCTGGTCGTCAATGCCGTCGTGCTGATCGTCGGGGTCCTGTGGCTGGACAGCGCGTCGGCCGCGTTCGGTTTCTCGGTGGTGGCCACCGTCGTCGTGTTCCGGTTGCCGAGCCGGTATCGGCGCCCGGTCGCCCTGGGACTGCTGGCCCTGGTGGTCGGCGTCATCGCGCTGAAGGTGGTGACGGCCCCCGGAGGCACGGGCGACCTCCTGTTGGAGTACGCCGTGGGCTCGGCCAGTGTCGGCCTGGTCGGGGTGGTCTTCGCCTCCCTCAACCACCTGGTGGCGAGGCTGGTCACGGAACTGGAGAGGGCTCGCGAACGCGACGCCGAGCTGGCCGTGGCCCGGGAGCGCGTGCGCTTCGCCGGTGACCTGCACGACATCCAGGGGCACACCCTGCACGTGGTGAAGCTGAAGGTCGCGCTGGCCCGGAAGCTGGTGCACGCCGACACCGACCAGGTGGTGCGGGAGCTGGACGAGGTCTACTCCCTGGTGGGCGAGACCATCGCCGAGACCAAGGAGCTGGCCCACGCGCAGCGGCGGCTCAACCTGTCGGCCGAGCTGGAGAACGCCAAGAACCTCTTCGAGGCGGCCGGGATCGAGGTGCGCGTGGAGCGCCGGGGCGAGGGCGAACCGGGGACCAGGGCGGCGGAGACGCTCGGCCAGGTCCTGCGGGAGACGACCACCAACATCCTGCGTCACGCGGAGGCGCGGCAGGTACGGATCACGCTCACCGGGTCCGGCATCAGCATCGTGAACGACGGGGTGCGCGGGGAGGCGACTCCCGAGCTCGGAGGGCTGGCGGCCCTGCGCGACCGGGTGGAGCGGGACGGGGGCACACTGACAGTGGAGCAGCGGGACGGGCGGTTCACGACCGCCGCCGCGTTCTCCGGGCGGAGGGACGACCGATGATCAACGTGGTACTCGCCGACGACGAGGCCCTGCTGCGCAAGGCGTTGGCCGCGCTCCTGCCCCTGGAGGGCGAGATCACGGTGCTCGCCGAGGCCCATGACGGGGAGTCCGCGGTGGCGGCGACCCTGGAGCACCGCCCCGACGTGCTCGTCATCGACCTGGAGATGCCCGGGGTGGACGGGCTCGGGGCCGTGGCGCGCATCCGCCGGGAGCTGCCGGAGCAGGTGATCCTGATGCTGACCCGGCACGCCCGCCCGGGCGTGCTGCGCCGGGCGCTCAAGCTGGGGGTGCAGGGGTTCGTGAGCAAATCGGCCGAACCCGCCCACATCACGTCGGTGATCGGCACCCTGCACGAGGGCAAACGGTGGGTGGACCCGGACGTGTCCGCGCTCGCCGTGATCGACGACTGCCCGCTCACCGAACGGGAGATCGACGTGCTGCGGGCCACCAGCGACGGTTACTCGGCCGCCGACATCGCCGCCCGGCTGCACCTGGCGGAGGGTACGGTGCGCAACTACCTCTCGAACGCGATGGGCAAGACGCAGACGCGGACCCGGCACGAGGCGGCGAGGTACGCGCGCGAGCACGACTGGCTCTGACCACCGGGTGGCGTCGGTGGCGTCGGACCCCCTGGGAGCCGTCCGGTAGGTTCCCGGGGCGAACCCCCGAACGACCCGAACGGCCCCATGCACCCCTCCCCATGAGCGGGCAGCACCCGAACTCGCTCCTGTTCCTGGACGAGGACCTGAGGATCTCCACGCAGTTCGAGCTCCCGGTCGACGAACTCTGAGGACCCGCCATGGCCTGGGCCCTGTTCGACCTCGACGACACCCTGATCGACCACGACTCGTTCGCGCGGTTCACCTGGCGCCTGCTCGCACGCTCGCCGCTGCGCGTGGCGGGTGCGGTGGCGCTGTCTCCAGTGATCGCCGGGGCCCTGGCCCGTCGGTCCTGGCGGGTGCACGCGGGTTCGCTCCTGCTGTGGGTGGGCACCGTGGGTGTGGACGACGCCGGTCTGGACCGGCTCGTCCGGGACCACGTGCGGGACCTGGACGTGCGGGGGCGACTGCGACCGGACGGCGCCGCCCGCTCTGGCTGAGCACCTCGATGCCGGACGTCGCGGTGGTGACCGCGTGCGCGGACCGGCTCGCCTTGGCGCTGTGCCGGGAGATCGATCCCCGTGTCCGCGTGGTCTCCTCCACGCTCCGGCGGCGTTGGGGCGGCCTGGTCGCGGAGCGCCACTGCCACGGTTGGAGCAAGGTGAGGATGGTCGCCGAGGCCGGGGTGCGGGGCGAGATCTGGGCCGCCTACGGGGACAGCCCCTCCGACGCGGCGATGCTGGACCTCGCGCGGGTGGCGTACCTGGTCAACCTGAGCGGCGAGGCCGCCGAGCGGTTACGGGAGCGGCTCACCGGGCCGGAGCGCGTGAGTGGTGAGGTGGCCCGTGAGGGAGCCGCGCACACGAAACCGGCCCGACCGGTGAGGGTCGGGCCGGTGGCGGGGGCGGTGTCCGAGGGGTGGGTCCCCGGAGGCTCCGGGAGCCCGGGACCACCCCTCGGACGCGCCCGGGGTCGAACTAGACCAGGTCGAACCGGTCGGCGTTCATGACCTTGTTCCACGCGGCGACGAAGTCCTGGACGAACTTCTCCTTGGCGTCGTCCGAGGCGTACACCTCGGCCACGGCGCGCAGCTCGGAGTTGGAGCCGAACACCAGGTCCACGCGGCTGCCGGTCCACTTGACCGCACCGGAGGCGTCCTTGGCGACGAAGGTCTCCGAGGTGGCGGAGTCGTCACCGGTCGCGAACCAGTTGGTGTTGAGGTCGAGCAGGTTGACGAAGAAGTCGTTCGTCAGCGCGCCCGGGTGGTCCGTGAAGACACCCAGGTCCGAGTTGTCGAAGTTGGTGCCGAGCACGCGCAGGCCACCCACCAGGACGGTGGTCTCCGGAGCGCTGAGACCGATCAGGTTGGCGCGGTCCAGCAGCAGGTACTCGGCCGGAAGGCGGTTGCCCTTGCCGTAGTAGTTGCGGAAACCGTCGGCGACCGGCTCCAGGTAGGAGAAGGACTCAGCGTCGGTGTGCTCGTCGGTGGCGTCCACACGGCCCGGGGTGAACGGGACGGTGACGTCCTGACCAGCGGCCTTGGCGGCCCGCTCGACACCCACACCACCGGCGAGGACGATCACGTCGGCGACGGAGACCTTCTTGGTGGAGGAGGCGTTGAACTCGTCGACGATGCCCTGGAGCTCGGCGAGCACGCGGCGCAGCTCGGCCGGGTTGTTGACCTCCCAGTCGATCTGCGGTTCGAGGCGGATGCGGGCACCGTTGGCGCCGCCGCGCTTGTCGCTGTCGCGGTAGGTCGAGGCGGAGGCCCACGCGGTGGACACCAGGTCGGCGACGGACAGGCCGGACTCGGCGATCCTCGCCTTCAGGGCGGCGATCTCGGCGTCACCGATGACCTCGCCCTCCTGGACGGGCAGCGGGTCCTGCCAGACCAGGTCCTCGGCGGGAACCTCGGAGCCGAGGTAGCGGGCCTTGGGGCCCATGTCGCGGTGGGTCAGCTTGAACCAGGCGCGGGCGAAGACGTCCTTGAAGGCCTCGTGGTCCTCGTAGAAGCGACGCGAGATCTGCTCGTAGACCGGGTCGACGCGCAGCGACAGGTCGGTGGTGAGCATGGTCGGCTTGTGCTTCTTGCCGGGGATGTGGGCGTCGGGGATGATCTCCTCGGCGTCCTTGGCAATCCACTGGTTGGCGCCGGCCGGGCTCTGGGTGAGCTCGTACTCGAACTCGAAGAGGTTCTTGAAGAAGCCTTCGCTCCACTGCGCGGGGGTGGTGGTCCAGGTGACCTCCAGGCCCGAGGTGATGGAGTCGGCGCCCTTGCCGGTGCCGTGGTTGTTCTTCCAGCCCAGACCCTGCATCTCCAGGCCGGCGCGCTCGGGCTCGGCCTCCAGGTTGCTGTCCGGGGCGGCGCCGTGCGTCTTGCCGAAGGTGTGGCCACCGGCGATGAGGGCGACGGTCTCCTCGTCGTTCATCCCCATGCGGCCGAAGGTCTCACGGATGTCGCGGGCGGCGGCCAGCGGGTCCGGGTTGCCGTTGGGGCCCTCGGGGTTGACGTAGATGAGGCCCATCTGCACTGCGGCGAGGGGCTTCTCCAGGTCGCGGTCGCCGGAGTAGCGCTGGTCGTCGAGCCAGGTGGTCTCGGGGCCCCAGTAGACGTCGGCCTCCGGCTCCCACACGTCCTCGCGGCCACCGGCGAAGCCGAAGGTCTTGAAGCCCATGGACTCCAGGGCGACGTTGCCGGTGAGGATGAAGAGGTCGGCCCAGGAGATGTTCTGGCCGTACTTCTTCTTCACGGGCCAGAGCAGACGGCGGGCCTTGTCGAGGTTGCCGTTGTCGGGCCAGCTGTTGAGGGGGGCGAAGCGCTGCTGACCGGCGCTGCCGCCGCCGCGGCCGTCGTGCGAACGGTAGGTGCCGGCGCTGTGCCAGGCCATGCGGATCATGAGCGGGCCGTAGTGACCGAAGTCGGCGGGCCACCAGTCCTGCGAGTCCGTGAGCAGTGCCGCGATGTCGCCCTTCACGGCGTCGAGGTCGAGGGCCTCGAAGGCCTTCGCGTAGTCGAAGCCCTCACCGAGCGGGTTCGACACCGGGGTGTTCTTGGCGAGGATCCTCAGGTTGAGCTGGTTGGGCCACCACTCACGGTTGCCGTCACCCTGGGTGGGATGCGTCAGCCCGTCACCGTGCGCGACGGGGCATCCACCGGTCTGCGGCGGGGTGGGGGCAACGACCTCGTTGTTTTCAGACATCGACTTCCTTACGGGAAGAGGTGGAATGTGGTTCAGGAGCTCCGTGCGCCGTAGCACTCGGCGCACTGGCCCCAGTAGACGACCTCGGCCTCGTCGATCGAGAAGCCGTGGTCAGCGGACGCGGTCAGGCACGGCGCGTGGCCGACCGCACAGTCCACGTCCGCGATGGCGCCGCAGGACCTGCACACGACGTGGTGGTGGTTGTCCCCCACCCGCGTCTCGTAGCGGGCCACGGAGCCCTGTGGCTGGATACGTCTCACCAGGCCAGCGCCGGTCAGTGCCTTGAGCACGTCGTAGACGGCCTGGACGGACACCGCGCCGAGTTCCGCACGCACGTGGTCGATGATCGACTCCGTGTCCGCGTGTGGGTGCTCGTGCACGACGGAGAGGACAGCTAACCGCGGGCTCGTCACCCTCAGAGCGGACTCGCGCAGCATTCGCTCGAAATCCGGAGAGGTGGGCATGGTCCGGAGTCTGCCGCCTTTTCTGGAATTAGTCAAATGATGGATTCACTCAGCTGTAGCTGGCTGCGGGCAGCGAGGAGGCCCCTCTCCGGCGGAGAGGGGCCTCCTCGGGGCGGTGCGAAGGTCAGAGCGCGAGTCGGCCCCGTGCACTGATGGCGGCGCGGACCCGCTCGGCCCTGGCTGCGTACTCGACGGGATCGACGACCAGGACGCCGTTCTCCGTCATGAGGGCGTGGTACTGCTGCTCCTCGTACGGGACGCCGGGCGGCAGGGCGGCGATGTGCCAGTGGAGGTGGCGGTTGCCCTGCTGGCTGCCGAGGGAGAGCAGGTAGGTGCGCTCGGACTCGAACACGTCCTCGACGGCGAGCGTCACCTCCCGCACCACCAGCATGGTGCGGGTGTAGGCGGCCTCGTCGAGGTCGCGCACGACGTGTTCCACGTGCGCCTTCGGGGCCACCAGGGTGTGGCCGGGCAGCGTGGGGTGGCGGCCGAAGAAGGCGATGTGGTCGTCGTCCTCGAAGAGCACCTCGTGTTCGAAGCCCGGCGCGCCGGACACGATGGAGCAGACGAAGCAGGGGCCGTTCCGGGTGCGCTCGGTGTAGGCCTCGATGTCCATGGGACGACGCTCCACGCGAACCTTCCTTCCGCTGGGGGCTGGGGGGCACAGGCTAGGCGACGACGTGCTCCCTCGCCAGATCCGCTGGTCCGGCGCCACCGCGGGCTGGTCCCGCGCACAGGCGCGCCCCGCCCGGAGGTCCGGACGGGGCGCGGCGGTGCGGTCTCGACGTCGCCTGGAGGGCGGGCGCGAGCGCGGAACGATCCAGAAGAACGCCTAGTCGGTACCGGCCTCCATGGCCGCGTAGTCGAGCAGGTCGTCCTCGGAGCCCTGACCGCGGGAGGCGATGGTCTCGGCGCCGCCCTCGGGCATCGCGCCGATCAGACCGGTGGAGGCCGCCTGCGCGGCACCGATCGAGGTCGGGTGCGAGCTGTCGCCGACCATGCCCAGGGCCGCGTACTCCTCCAGCTTGGCGCGGGAGTCGGCGATGTCCAGGTTGCGCATGGTCAGCTGGCCGATGCGGTCGCTGGGACCGAACGCGGAGTCCTCGGTGCGCTCCATGGACAGCTTGTCCGGGTGGTAGCTGAACGCCGCGCCGGTGGTGTCCATGATCGAGTAGTCGTCGCCGCGACGCAGACGCAGGGTGACCTCGCCGGTGACGGCGGTGCCCACCCAGCGCTGGAGGGCCTCACGCTGCATGAGGGCCTGGGGCTCCAGCCAGCGGCCCTCGTACATGAGGCGGCCGAGGCGACGGCCCTCGTTGTGGTAGGTGGCGAGGGTGTCCTCGTTGTGGATGGCGTTGACCAGGCGCTCGTAGGCGGCGAACAGCAGCGCCATGCCCGGGGCCTCGTAGATGCCCCGGCTCTTGGCCTCGATCACGCGGTTCTCGATCTGGTCGGACATCCCCATGCCGTGGCGGCCGCCGATGGCGTTGGCCTCCAGGACCAGCTCGACGGAGTTGGCGAAGGTCCGGCCGTTGATGGTGACGGGGCGGCCCTTCTCGAAGCCGATCGTCACGTCCTCGGTGGGGACCTCGACCTCGGGGTCCCAGAATCGGACGCCCATGATGGGGTCCACGATCTCGATGCCGGTGTCGAGGTGCTCCAGGGCCTTGGCCTCGTGGGTGGCGCCCCAGATGTTGGCGTCGGTGGAGTAGGCCTTCTCGGTGCTGTCGCGGTAGGGCAGGTCCCGCTCCTGCAACCACTCGGACATCTCCTTGCGGCCGCCGAGCTCGGTGACGAAGTCGGCGTCGAGCCACGGCTTGTAGATCCGCAGGGAGGGGTTGGCGAGCAGACCGTAGCGGTAGAACCGCTCGATGTCGTTGCCCTTGTAGGTCGAGCCGTCGCCCCAGATCTGGACGCCGTCCTCGAGCATGGCGCGGACCAGGAGGGTGCCGGTGACGGCGCGGCCGATGGGGGTGGTGTTGAAGTAGACGCGACCGGCGGAGCGGATGTGGAAGGCACCGCAGGCGAGGGCGGCGAGCCCCTCCTCCACGAGGGCCTCGCGGCAGTCGACCAGGCGCCCGATCTCCGCGCCGTAGTCAGTGGCACGACCCGGCACCGAGGCGATGTCGGGTTCGTCGTACTGGCCGATGTCGGCGGTGTAGGCGCAGGGGACAGCGCCCTTCTCGCGCATCCACGCGACCGCTACGGACGTGTCGAGGCCTCCGGAGAAGGCGATTCCGACACGTTCACCGACAGGCAGGGAAGTGAGCACCTTGGACATGCAAAAAGTATGCGCCTAAACGCATGAACATGCAAACTGGTGCCCTGACCACGCCCGCGATCAGGTCGGGTTCCCGCCGGTTCACGCGACGGTTCACGGGTACACCCCCATCCAGCCAGTGTCCGCCAACCCCCTGGAGGCACAGTGTTCGCCACCGTCGCAGCGGTGCTGTTCGGCATCGCCGTCCTCTTCGAGATCCTCGGGCTCAACATCGAGGGGATCGTGACGACCAACACCCTCGCCCTGACCGGACTGCTCCTGCTCGCCCTCCACCTCGCCGGGTTCGGAGGCGGCTCCCCCCGCCGACGCCGGTGAGCCACGGGGCCGAACCGGACGGAGGACTCCGCCCGGGTGGCACGGAGGACTCCGCCCGGGTGGCACGGAGGTCTCCTTCCGGATGAAACGGAGGGCTCCGACCGGGTGACGGGACGCGGCGCGCGGGGTACCTTCCTCGGACGGGCTCCCCGCCCGCCCCCTGACCCCTGCCTCAGGAGCCGCATGATCGTCATCGGTGTGTCCTCCGGGACCTCGGCGGACGGGATCGACGTCGCCGCCACCCGCCTCGAACTGGAGGACGGTGGCTCACTGGTCCGACTCCTCCCCTTGGGATTCGGCACCACCCCCTACTCCGATTCCCTCCGTGAGGCGGTCCGGGGCGCACTGCCGCCCGCCGCCACCACGATGGAGGCCGTCTGCCAGCTGGACACCCGGATCGGCCAAGAGTTCGCGGCGGCGGCACGGCAGGGGATCGAGGAGTTCGCGGACGGACGCGCCGATCTCGTCGCCTCGCACGGCCAGACGCTCTTCCACTGGGCGGACGGCAACTCCGTGCTCGGCACCCTCCAACTGGGCCAACCCGCCTGGATCGCCGAGGCCACCGGGCTGCCCGTGGTGTCGGACCTGCGGGTGGCGGACGTCGCCGCCGGAGGCCAGGGCGCGCCGCTGGCAAGCACCCTCGACCTGCTGCTGCTCGGGGGCCGCACGGAGCCGACCGCCGCGCTCAACCTCGGCGGCATCGCCAACGTGACGGTGGTGCGCGACGGACTGCCGCCCCGGGCGTTCGACACCGGGCCCGCCAACGCGCTGGTCGACGCCGCGATGCGCCTCGTCACGAACGGGCGGGCCGACCTCGACGCGGACGGCGCCCTGGCCCGGACCGGCCACCCCGACCCCGACCTGCTGGAACGCCTGCTGGCCGAGCCCTACTACCGGTTGCCCGCGCCCAAGACCACCGGGCTGGAGCTGTTCGGGCCCGGCTACCTGGAGGCGGCACTCAGGTACGTCGGCCGCCCCTCGGAGGGGAGCCAACTCACCGACGGCGACCTGATCGCCACCCTGGTGGAGCTCACCGCCGTCACGGTCGCCGACGCCCTGGAACCGTTCGGGGTGACCGAGGTGCTCGCCTCCGGCGGCGGCACCCGCAACCCCGTGCTGATGGAGCGGCTGGCCGCGCACCTGTCCCCCGCGCGACTGGACTCCACAAAACGGATCGGCCTGGACGGCGACGCCAAGGAGGCGTACCTGTTCGCGCTGATCGGGTTCCTGAGCTGGCACGGGCTGGCCGGGTCGGTCCCGGACTGCACGGGCGCCCACCGGGCCCCGGTGGCCGGGCGGATCACCCCGGGCTTGCGCCCGTTGCGCCTGCCCGAGCCCGCGGCCACCGCCCCGCGCCGCCTGTACGTGGAGGCGCCGGGCGGCTGAGCCCCGCGCGCGCCCGAAGTCCCGATGGAGACCCCCGGAGGACGCAGTGCAGACCATCGATCTCGTCGTCATCGCGGTGTACCTGTTGGCCTCGGCCTGGCTGGGGCTGCGGCTGTCCGGGCGCCAGCGCGACGTCAGGGACTACTTCATCGGCAACCGGCAGCTGCCCTGGTGGGCGGTGTGCCTGTCGGTGGTGGCCACCGAGACCAGCGCCCTGACCGTGATCAGCGTCCCGGGGGTGGCCTACCTCGGCAACGTCACGTTCCTCCAGGTGGCGGTCGGCTACCTGATCGGGCGGGTGGTCGTCGCCTTCCTCCTGCTCCCCCGCTACTACCGGGGCGAGATGACCACCGCCTACGCCTACCTGGGGCTCCGGTTCGGGCGGGGCATGCAGGGCACCGCCGCGGTCACGTTCCTGTTCACCCGGCTCCTCGCCGACGGGGTGCGGCTGTTCGCGGCGGCCATCCCCATGAAGATCATCCTGGACTCCCTCGGACTGGACACCTCGTACTTCGTGATCGTGGCGGTCCTGGGCGTGGTGACGATCCTCTACACCCTGGTGGGCGGGATCACGGCCGTGGTCTGGGTCGACGTGCTCCAGATGGGCGTGTACGTGGTGGGCGGCGTGGTCTCCCTCGTCGTCATCGCCACCAGCCTGGACGTGAACTTCCTCGCGGTGGCGGCCGACGCCGGGAAGACCCAGTTCCTGGACTTCACCTCGAACCCTGTCTCGGCGCCCTACGCCACGATCACGGCCCTGGTGGGCGGGGCCCTGCTGTCCACGGCCTCCCACGGCGCCGACCAGATCATCGTGCAGCGACTGCTGGGCTGCCGGAGCCTGCGGGACGCGCAGAAGGCGGTGATCGTCAGCGGGGTGGTGGTCTTCGTCCAGTTCGCGCTGTTCCTCACCGTGGGACTGGCCCTGTACTCGTACTTCGAGGCCGCGTCGGTGGCGGGGCTCGGGCTCAACTCCTCCGACGAGCTCTTCCCGGTGTTCATCGTCGAGGGGCTGCCGGCCGGGTTGGCCGGGCTGCTGCTGGCCGGGATCATGGCGGCGGCGATGAGCACGCTGTCCTCGTCGCTGTCGGCGCTGTCCTCCTCGACCATGGCCGACCTGTACCAGCAGTTCTCCCGACGCACGCTGCCCGACGCCCAGGCACTGCGGCTGAGCCGGCTGTTCACCCTGGGCTGGGGGCTGGTGTTCGTCGGGGTGGCGGCGTTCTTCACCGGCACCGACAACCCGGTCGTCGAACTGGGGCTCTCCGTGGCCAGCCTGACCTACGGCGGGCTGCTGGGCGCGTTCTTCCTGGGGCTGTGGGTGCGCCGGGCCCGCCAGAGGGACGCAATCCTCGCCTTCGCCGTGGCGGTGGCGACCATGTCCTGGCTGTTCCTCTTCCAACCCGGGTTGATCGGGTTCACCTGGTACACGGCGATCGGCACGGGCATCGTGTTGGCGCTCGGCTACCTGCTGTCGCGCCGCCACCCGGACGACTCCCCCTCGGCGGACGCCGGTACGCCGGACGCCCCCGGAGAGGCCGTCGACACCCCCCGGTGACCAGGCCGACCGGCCTAGAGTAGGACCATGCAGACGGAGAACGGTCCGGTCGGACGCAAGCGTGCGTCGTTCATCGAGCGGGCGCGACGCGAACAGGTCGTGGAGGCGGCCACCGAGACCGTCGCGCGGTTCGGTTACGCCCACACCTCCCTGGCGCGGATCGCCGAGCAGGCGGGGATCAGCAAGAGCGTGATCTCGTACCACTTCGAGGGCAAGGACGAACTCATGGTCCTGGTCGCGGAGCGGTTCATCGAGGCGGCGACGGAGCGCCTCACCGCCGAGGTTGGAGCGCAGACCACCGCGTCGGGCCAGGTCAGCGCGTGGATCAGCAGCCAGGTCGAGTACTACGCCGCGCACCGGACCGGGTTCCTCGCCATGAGCGACATCATCGTGAACCACCGCTCGCCGGACGGCACCAGCCCCTTCGGCGGCCCCCTCGAAGAGGAGGTCGAGGAGCTGGCGGGGATCCTCCGGCGGGGACAGCGCGAGGGCGCGTTCCGGGAGTTCGACCCCCGGAGCACCGCCAACATCATCCTGCGCAGTACCGACGGGCTGATCAGCTCGTGGGTCATGGACGAGAGCGTGGACCTCACGAGTGGGCTGGCGAGCCTGCTCGACTTCGTCCACCACGCCATACGCGGGGACGACCGGTGACCCCGGGGTCCGCGGTCCGGTGACCGAGGACCCCGAAGACGCCTGACCCGGTCACGGCTACTCGAACTCGGTGCCGCCCCCGCGGGTGAGGTAGGCGTCGGAGACGAACTTGGCTATCGCCCGGCCGCCCAGGACCCGCGAGTAGCGGTCCCTCGAGGGCCGCACGACCACGCCCTCACGCAGGTGGAGGTCGGACCCGCTCCAGGTCTCCGCTCCGTCTGCGGCGGCGAACAGCGCGGACTCGTCGTAGGGGCCCTCGTACAGCACCGGCGCCGAGGGCAGGTCCACCTCGGCAAGCAGGGCGGGCAGGTCTGCGGCGTCGATCCACCGACGGACGCCGTCCACGTCCAGCCGGACGTCGAACACCGCGTAGCCGGGCCGCTCACCGCGACCGGTCTCGCCGTAGGCGAGGTCCTGCACACCCGCGCCGAACACCTCTCCGAACACGCCCACCCGGGTGGCTCCGAAGCGCTCCGCGAGGGCGCGGGCGGCCTTGCCCACCTCGTGCGTGATCACGGCCCTCCAGTAGAGGTTGGCCTCCGAGCGCACCAGCGCCAGGCTCCTCGCCCCCTGGCCCTTGGAGGAGACGAACTCCTCCCCGGATTCGGCGACCAGGGTGTAGAGGCAGGCCGATCCGTGGATCTTCTCTGTGGCGACGACGGGCTCCCCCGGTTCGAACACGTCCGGGTGGCGCTTGATGTTCTCGACCTCGATCCACCGCAGCAGGTCGGGGGCGGGCTCCATGTCGCCGCTCATGTGCAGCGGGACCTCCGGCACCCACTTGGTGATGCCGAGCTCGGCCGCGAAGTCGGTCCCCGCCTCGTGCTCGGCGGGCAGGTCGCGGTCGGCGAGCAGGGAGGGGCGGCAGACGATGCCCTGGGAGATCTCGCCCCGCAGACGGATCGGCCGCACCCGGTTCCTCCCGGCCCCCGCGAGCCTGCCGGTCAGCCCCAGCTCGGCGACGAGTTCCTCGGGCAGGAGCGCGTTCTCCGGGACGTAGACCGCCCAGTCGCCGGTGCGGTAGGCACCCTTGGCGACGACCGCGTGGAACAGCCCCACCCGAGCCAGCTCCAGTGCGTCGGCGTCGGGGTGCGGGAGGATCGTGAGCCGCTCGGCGGTGACCCGGAGGGTGGACATGTCGCTCCCTGTACGTGGGGGTGCGGGCGTGAGTGCCCGATGTCCGAGCCAGTGTGTCCGAGGCCCCTGGAAGCCACAACGCCTTTTCACGGGGGCCTTCCGCGTTCGACCGGTCAGCTGGCGGCGAAGGCCTCCAGCTCCACGAGGAGTTCGGGGCGGCCCAGGCGGGTGACCTCGGCGCAGACCCCGGGCGGTCGGACGTCGAAGACACCGAGGCGCTGCGCCATCATCTCTCCCGCCTCGGCGAAGAAGGCCTCGATGTCGGTGACGTAGGTGTTCATACGGACCACGTCGGCCAGGCTCATCCCCGCCCCGCGCAGCACCGTCGCGACGTTGTCGAGGGCCGTCGCCGTCTGGGCGGACATGTCACCGGGGTGCAACGACTCCCCCGTAGCGGAGACGGAGCACTGTCCGCTGACGAAGAGCAGGCGCCGGTGTCCCTCGATGAGGACCCCCTGGTCCATGCCCTCCGGGTAGGTCCAGGGATTGACCGAGGCGCATGGCGGGGCCCTTTCCGTGGGGTTGGTGACGGGCGCAACGCTAGGACCCCAACCGGAGTTGAGGTCAACCGCCACTCCGAGGCCCGACCCCAGGGCGGGTCGCGGGAGGTGGTCAGGGGAAGCGCCGGGCTCCCGGGCCCTCCAGGCCCAGGACGTCCTCCGGGTTGGAGTAGGGGCAGGCCACCAGGGACAGGCATCCGCAGCCGATGCAGTTGGAGAACCGGTCCCGCAGAGCGGTCAGCTCCTCGATCCGCCGGGTCAGGTCGTCGTGCCACTGACGGGAGATCCGCGCCCAGTCGCGCTTGGTCGGCAGACCGTCCTCCGGAAGCTGGTCGATGGCCTCCTTGATCCGTTCCAGGGACAGGCCGAGGCGCTGGGCCGTGCGGATGAACGCGATGGTGCGGAGGGTGTCCCTGCGGTACTCGCGCCGGTTGCCCGCGGTCCGGCGACTGCTGATCAGGCCGAGGCTCTCGTAGTAGTGCAGGGCGGACACCGCCACCCCCGCCCTGCTGGCCACCTGACCGGGCTTCAACCAGGTGACCTTGGGGTCCAGCTTCGGCATCGGGCTCCTCCACCAGGCCGGTTGACATCAAGTCAACTTGATGAAGTGGACTCTACGCGACCGACTCGGGCGAGGAAATCGGAGCGTGCACATGTCCGCGATCACGGTGTGGGGCGACATCAGGTGCCCCTGGTGCTGGATGGGGCGGCGACGGCTGGCCGCCGCGCTGGAACGGGTGGAACGTGAGGTGACAGTGGTGCACCGGAGTTTCCTGCTGGAGCCGGAGGGGCCTCAGTCCCGGGACCGAACGGTGCGCGCGGCGGCGCTGAACTCGTGGGGCATGAGTGCCGAGCGGTGGGAGGCCACCCGGCTCCGGGTGGCCGACGCGGGCCGCGCCGACGGGCTGGCCATCGACATGGACGGGGTTCTGAGCATCGACTCCCGGCCCGCCCACCGGCTGGTCAAGCTCGCGGTCGCTCGGGGGATCACCCCGGACCGCGTGTGGGACCGCGCCTTCTCGGGGCACCTGGAACGCCGCGAGGACCTGGCGGACCCCGCGACGCTGCGCGGGATCGGGACCGAGCTCGGGCTCGACGGCTCGGAGGTGGACTCACTGCTGGGCTCCGACCGGTACGCGGACGAGGTCGAGGACGACCACAGGGCCGCCGTGGCACTGGGGGTCGGCGCGGTCCCGGCCTTCCTGTACGAGGGGCGTTTGCTGAGCGGGGCCCGAAGCGTCGACGAACTGGTGGACCTCCTGAACGGCGCGGAGGCCGTGCGATGAGCGCCGCGATGCGGGCGGCCGCCATCGACTCCTTCGGGCCCGCCGAGAACCTGACCGTGCGGGAGGTTCCACGGCCCGTGGCGGGCCCGGGTGAGGTGGTGGTCCGGGTGAGGGTCGCGGGTGTCCAGCTGACGGACGCCGCGATCCGGGGCGGCTGGACCCCACCGGGCGCGAGCATCGACTTCCCGCAGGTCCTCGGCAACGAGTTCGCCGGGACCGTGAGCGCCGTCGGCCCCGGCGCACGGGGGTTCTCCGTGGGTGACGGGGTGGCCGGGTTCCGGGTGCTCGGCTGCTACGCCGAGTACGTGAACGTGCCCGCCGATCAGGTCGCGCACGTGCCGCCGGGGGTGTCGTGGCTGACCGCCGGGACCCTGTCCGCGTCGGGACAGACCGCGCACACCGCCCTGGAGCGGCTGGACGTGCGCGGGGGCCAGACCCTGCTGGTGCACGGCGCGGCGGGCGGAGTGGGCACGGTGGCGGTGCAGTTGGCCGTGGCTCGCGGAGCCCGGGTGGTGGGCACGGCGAGCGCGGCCAACCACGAGTACGTGCGTTCCCTGGGCGCGGTGCCCGTGGAGTACGGCACGGGACAGCTCGGGCGCGTCCGCGCGGCCGCGCCCCGGGGGGTGGACGCGGCCCTCGACGCGGCCGGGCACGACAACCTGCTGACCTCGGTGGAACTGGTCGGGGACCGGAGCCGGATCGGCACGATCGTCGACGCCGGTCTGGCCGGGGAACTGGGCTGCCGGTGGATCACCAGTGACCGGTCTGCGGCTCGGCTGCGCGAGCTGCTCGACCTGTGCGCGAGCGGGGAACTGACTGTGACGGTCCGGCGGGCCCTGCCGCTGGACGAGGCGTGGCGCGCCCACCTGGACGTGGAGACCGGCCACGGTCGGGGCAAGGTCGCTCTACTCGTCGGGAGCGGGGGCGGAACCCCGTGACCTCCGGACCAGACCGGGTGCCCTCGGCTCGTGCCCCCGCCGCACCCGACCGGCTCTGGGCCCCCGGTTCCCGGCTCCTGGTGGTCGGGGTGTTCGGGCTGATGACCTTCGTCGCCTTCGAGGTCTTCGCCGTCACCACCGCCCTGCCCGTGGTCGCCCGTGACCTGGGCGCCGAGCGGTGGTACTCGCTGGCCTTCGCGGCGACGATGACCACCGGGCTCGTGGGCATGACCCTCGGAGGTACGTGGGCGGACCGGAGCGGACCACTGCGGCCGCTGGTGTTCGGCGGCGCCGCGTTCCTCCTCGGGCTCGCGCTGTGCGTGGCCGCGCCCACGATGGGGGTCTTCGTGGTCGGACGACTGCTCCAGGGAATCGGCGGCGGGATCGACTCCGTGGTCCTGTACGTGGTCATCGCGCGGTCCGTGCGCGAGGACCTGCGGCCGCGCATGTTCGGATCGCTGACCCTGGCGTGGTTGCTGCCGTCGGTCGTGGGGCCGCTGGTGTCCGGGCTCCTGGTGCAGGCGGTGCACTGGCGGGTGGTGTTCGCACTGGTCCTGGTCGGGTCAGCGGTGTCGCTGGTGATGCTGGTGGGGGTGGCGCGCCGGGCCGGGAAAGGGCACGGCGGTGGTTCGCCGTTCGACCCGCACCTGGTCTGGGCGGGGGTCGCGGCGGCCGCACTGCTGGGACTGCACCTGTCGGGCCAGCAGGCCGTGCCCGCCCTGGTGGCGGGGACGGTGGCCAGTACCGCCGTTCTGGCGGCGGCGGCCGTGCGGCTCCTGCCACCGGGCACCCTGCGCGCCCGGGCCGGGATCCCTCGGCTGGTGCTGCTCCGTGCCCTGATGGGTGGGGCGGTGTCGGCCACCGACATCTATCTGCCGCCCTACCTCCAGTACGAACTCGGCTACGCGCCCGCCGTCTCCGGTCTCGTGGTGGCGGTGGGGGCGCTGGGTTGGGCGCTCATCGCACGGCCTCCGCGCCGTTC
>NZ_LAVM01000094.1:0-19923 GCF_001083815.1 Nocardiopsis sp. SBT366
CCCTCCCCCCGCCATATGGCCCGGCCCCGGGGACCGGGCCATACGGCGGGGTGAGGGCTCGGGGGCCCCGGGGTCAGCTGGCCGGGTGGTACAGCACCGCGTCGACCTCGATGGCGAAGCCGGGCAGGTCCGCCTGGATGGTGGTGCGCACCGGCGCCCTGTCACCGAAGTACTCCGCGAACACGCCGTTCATCGCCTGGAAGTCGTCCAGGTCGCGCAGGTAGACCCTGGCCTGGACGGCTTCGGACAGGTCGGCGCCCGCGGCCGCCGCGACGGTGGACAGGTTGTCGAACGTGGCCCGCGCCTGCTCCAGGAACGTGCCCTCGACCACCGACCCGTCGGTGCGGTGCGGCGTCGCCCCGGCGAGGTAGACGAAGTCCCCCGCGACGACCGCGTGGGAGTAGGGGCCGCCGGGCGGTGCGGCGTCCGGGGTGTTGACGATCTTCTTCTCGGACAAGGGTCCTCCTTGGGTTGGGTGGTGCCGGTGGGTACCGGACCGGTTCAGAACAGGGTGCGCACGGCGTCCACGACCCGGCCGTCGCCGTCCAGGACGGGGATCAGCGGCCACTTGTCGAACACCGTGCAGGCGTGGGACAGTCCGAGTTCGACCACGTCACCGACGCGCAGTGCCTCCTCGGCGGGGCCGCTGAGGTCGAGGAACGCGTGGTGGTCGTTGAGCTCGACCACTCGTGCGCCGTCCGTGAGGGGGATCCGCTCCCCGTCGCGCAGTACCGCGCGGGGTACCGGCAGGTCGACGTCGAACGACACGTCCCGCTTGCCGACCCCCAGCAGCGCCCGGCCCGGTTCGGGCCGGGACAGGACCCGGGCGTGGCAGCTCAGCGCGGGGCGCAGGGGGTCGTCGTCGGCGGCGGACCGCAGCGGCGACGCCCGTTCCATGAACAGGTCGTCGTGGGCCAGGTAGCAGCCGGACCGAACGATCCTGCGGATCGGCCGCGACAGCTCCGGGGGCTGCGCGAGGGCGTCGGAGACCAGGTCGGGGTAGCTGCTGCCGCCCGCGGTGACGATCACCTCAGCGGCGCCGTCGAACAGGCCCTCCGCGTCGGCCCGGCGGGCGAAGTCGTACAGGCGGTCCAGCCAGGCGCGCACGCGGTCCGGGGAGTCGTCGTCGCGACGCTGCGGGAACACGCCCTCGAAGGCCTCCACACCGACGAGGGTGAGCGCGGGGCTCGCCGCCACCGTCCGGGCCAGGTCCAGGGCCCGGTCCATGTCCCGGACGCCCGTGCGGCGCCCGGCCACACCCAGTTCCACCAGGACCGGGAGCGAACGGGCGGCCCCGGCCAGGGCGTGTTCCATGATGCGGACCCCTGCGGCGGAGTCCACCAGGCACAGCGGCTCGAAGCCGGGGTCGTCCAGAGCTTCGGCGAGCCACGCCAGCTGCTCCGGTTCCACGACCTCGTTGGCGATCAGGACCCGGGGGACGCCGAAGCGTCGCATCACCCGTGCCTGGGCGACGGTGGCCGCGGTCAGCCCCCACGCCCCCCGCTCCAGCTGCGCCGACCACAGCCCGGGGGCCATCGTGGTCTTGGCGTGCGGGGCGAGGTCGACGCCCCGCTCGGCGCACCAGCGGGCGAAGCGGTCGAGGTTGTGGGTGAGCGCGGCCTCGTCCAGGGTGACGGCGGGCAGCCAGAGGTCACTCAGGTGAAGGTCGGCGGCGCGGACCCGCTCCACCGTGGTGGGGCTTTCCGGCAGGGACCGAGCCTCGACCGGCGCGCGGCCGAGTTCGGTCAGGGGCGCGGCGGGCAGCCCGCCGCCGGTGGCGGAGCCGGTGCGTGGGGACCCCTGGCGGGCGTCCGGGGGGGGGGGTGGGGTGGTCTCGGTCAAGGTGCGCTCCCGTCGTTGTCCGGCTCTCAGGTCCGGTCCGTGGCGGCTGGGCGGGGGAAGGGCTCGTCGAAGTCCTCGGGGCGGTCCAGGCGCCGCACGGCGGAGCGGACCTGCTCCTGGCGGTGTTCCTCGGCGCTCTGCTGGGCCGCGCTCAGGGGAACCCACTCCGGCGGTGGCTCGGCCGCGCGCGGTGTGAGCAGGCGCCCGTCGGCGTAGGTCGCGGTGTTGGTCAGGCGCAGCGGGGCCTCACGTGTGCCGCCGTGCACGTCGATGACCGGGAAGCGCCCCTCCTCGGCGTCGAACACGGCGATGTCGGCGGCCTCGCCCGGGCGCAGCGTCCCGGCGGAGAGGCCGAAGGCGTGGGCGGGGCGGTGGGTCACGGCGGCCACCACGTCGGTCAGGCCCATCCCGGCGGCCAGGGCCTTGCCCATGACGGTCGGCAGGTCGAACGCGGGTCCGTACACCGAACGGATGTGGAGGTCGGTGGAGACGATCGGGACCAGTCCGGCCGCCAGCTCGGCTTCGAGCACGTCGAAGTCGAAGGCGCCGGAGCCGTGGCCGAGGTCGAAGAGCACACCGGAGTCGCGCAGGCGCAGGAGGGTGTCGGAGGGGCGTCCGTCGACGAGCAGGTCGGTGGCGACCCCGGTGGCGCAGTGGGTGACGACGTCGCCTTCGGTGAGCAGCGGCGCGATGTCGGCGAGGTCGGGCGGACCGTAGCCGATGTGCACCATGAGCGGACGCTCCAGGCGTCGTGCCAGCGCCACGGCCCTGTGGAGCGGCTCCAGACCGTGCGTGCCGACGGTGTGGCTGTCCATGCGCGCCTTGACGCCGCAGACCAGGTCGCCGTTGCGTGCCGCCACGGCGGCCGCGGCGTCGACGTCGAGGTTCTCCAGGACGTGGTGCTCGCCGGTGCGCCCGACCAGCCCGATCCCGGAGACGTTGACGAGGGCCCTCACACGGAAGGGCGCGGGTTCGACCACGGAGCGGCGCAGCCCCTCCAGGCCGTAGGCGCCGGCGGAGCCCGCGTCGATCCAGGTCGTGACGCCGGTGCGCCAGGCGATCGGTTCCGGGTCCACGCCCCAGTACGTGGAGCCGTGCAGCACGTGGGTGTGCGCGTCCACCAGGCCGGGAAGCACCAGCCTGCCCCGGACGTCCACGACCCGCGCGGCCCGTTCCACCGGGAGGTCGGCCGCGACCTCGGCGATCCGTCCGGCGCGTACGGCGACGTCGGCCGTCGCGTCACGCCCGCAGGCCGGATCGACGACGCGGCCTCCGCGCAACAGCAGGTCCCACACTCAAGCCACCTCCTTGTGCTGCGTCCTGCGCAACGCTGTTGCGCAATAAACAACATCTTGAATAGCATTCGCCGGTGACGCAGGTCAATACACCCCATGACGCCAGTCACCAGACGAACCGGAGGTCGTGAGTGAGCACGCAGCGACGGAACGAGGTACCACCGCCGCCCTCCCCCGCGAGCTCCCAGGACGCGCTCCTCCCCCCGCTCGACGCCGTGTGCGTGGGCGAGAC
Organism: Nocardiopsis sp. SBT366; assembly: GCF_001083815.1. Lineage (NCBI taxonomy): Bacteria > Bacillati > Actinomycetota > Actinomycetes > Streptosporangiales > Nocardiopsidaceae > Nocardiopsis > Nocardiopsis sp. SBT366. Next base: position 3,370 of record NZ_LAVM01000094.1, read on the forward strand.
GATGGCGCTGCTCGTCCCCGAACCGCGCGGGAGCGCCCCTCCCCGCTTCCGCACCGAGGTCGGTGGCGCGGAGTCCAACGTCGCTGTGCACCTCGCCCGCGCCGGACGGACCGTGGGCTGGCGCAGCGCCCTTGGCGGCGACGTGTTCGGACGGCACGTGCGCGAGCGCCTGACCGGCGTCGGCGTGCGCTGCCTGGTCCGCGAGGACCGCGCACGCTCCACCGGGCTGTACATGAAGGAGCCCTCCCCCGAGGGCACACGGGTGCGCTACTGGCGCGCGGGATCGGCCGCCTCCACGCTGCACCGGGGCGACGCGGCCGAGGTGTGGCGGTGGCGGCCCCGCCTGGTGCACACGACCGGCATCACCGCCGTCCTGTCCGACACGGCCGAAGGCCTGGTCCACGAGCTGGTCGGGCAGGCTCCCCCCACCACGCTGCGCTGCTTCGACGTGAACTACCGCCCCGCGCTGCACGGCGGGGACAACGCCGGGCTGCTGCTGGACCTGGCCCGCCGCGCGGACGTGGTGTTCTGCGGTCTCGACGAGGCCCAGGCGCTGTGGGGGGTGCCGACCCTGCCCGAACTGGTCCGGCACCTGACCGGACCGGACGCCGGACCCGACATCCTCGTCGTCAAGCAGGGCGCCCGGGGCGCCACCGCCGTCCGCGACGGACGGACCTGGTTCGAACCCGCGCCCAGGGTGGAGGTCGTTGAACCCGTCGGAGCCGGGGACGCCTTCGCCGCCGGGTTCCTCGACCGTCTGCTGGGCGACGCGCCCCTGCCCGACTGCCTGGCGGAAGGCGCCAGACTGGCCGGGGTGGTGCTCGGCCTCCCCGGCGACATCCCGCCTCCGCCGGAGGGGAGCCCCGCCACCCGGTGAGGCCGTCCCGGTCCGCCGACCACACACAGGGGCCAGGCCCCTGTCGACCAAGGGGAGAACCACCGGTGTCCAACAGTGTCGAACGAGCTCTGCGCATCCTCGTGGAGCTGGCCGACGGCCCCAGCACCATCAGCGAGCTCGGCCGCCGCCTCGACGTGCACCGCACGACCTCACTGCGCCTTCTGCGCACCCTGGAGGAGGAGCGGTTCGTGCGGCGCGCGGACGACGGCGCCTACCGGCTGGGGCCCCGGATGGCGGCCCTCGCGGCCGCCGCACTGGACGGGCTCGACATCCGTGACGGCGCCGCCCGGCACCTCGCGGCGCTGGGCGAGGCCTGCGGCCAGACCATCCACCTGGGTGTGCTCGAGGGCCACCAGGTGATGTACCTGGACAAGGTGGAGTCGCGCCAGGCGGTGCGGATGTACTCCCACATCGGCGCGCTGGCGCCGCTGCACGCCACCGGGATCGGCAAGGTCCTGCTCGCCTACATGTCCGCCGGAGAGCGCGACGCGCTGCTCGGGGCGGACCCCTACCCGCGCTTCACGCCGAACACCCTCACCGACAGGCAGGCGCTCGACGAGGTGCTCGACAGCACCGCTCGCCAGGGGTGGGTCCTGGACGACTTCGAGCACGAGGAGTTCATCCACTGCGTGTCCGCGCCCGTCTTCGACGCGGCCGGGAGGGTGGCGGCGGCGATCTCCGTGTCGGCCCCGAGCATGGTCCTGGACCGGCCGGGGCTGCTCGCGTACACCGAGGACCTCACCTCCACGGCGAGGGCCATCAGCGAAGAACTGGGTTGGAGCCAACGATGACCACGAACGACGGCGCCCGGACGGGCTCGATCCCCCGCTGGTCCGACTTCTTCGGCGCGGGACTCTCCCCGGTCCCCCTGATCCTGATCCTGCGGGGGACCACCCCCGACGAGGCGGTCGCCGCCGCCCGGACCGCGTGGAGCGCCGGGGTGCGACTGGTGGAGGTCACCCAGGAGAGCGCCTCCGGACTGCCCGCACTGGAGGCGGTGGTCCGGGCCGCCGAGGGACGGCTCCCCGTGGGCGCCGGAACGGTGACCACCCCGGAACGGCTGCGTCGCGCGGTGGAGGCGGGCGCCGAGTTCGGCGTGGCCCCGGGGCTCGACCCGGACACCGTCGCGGAGGCCGACCGCCTGGGTGTCCCCTTCCTCCCCGGGGTGTCCTCACCCACCGAGGCGGGCCGCGCGCTCCGGCTGGGCGTCACCACGGTGAAGGCCTTCCCGGCCAACGTGCTCGGGCCCGCGTGGGTGTCCGCGATGGCGGGCCCGTTCCCGGAGCTGCGGGTGGTGGCCACGGGCGGGGTCAACGCCCGCAACGCCGCCGAGTACCTGCGCGCGGGTGCGATCGGCGTGGGTGTGGGCCGCTCCGCGACCGAGGGCGGCGCCCTGGCCGAACTCCTCCGGACCCTCTAGCCCTCCGGAACCTCCTGCGGTGGGCGCACCCTTCGTGCACCATGTGTGTATGGCCTCACCCCCCGAAGCCCACAACCACACCAGCGGACCCGTGTACGGCCACCTGATCCAGGCCCGGGACATCCATGGAGACGTCACCGTGAACGCGGCCCGGTCGGCCGCTCCGGTGCACGACGTCGGCCTCGATCCCCCACGTCTGGCCACGGCCGTGCGCGGGCGCGACGTCCTGTTGGCGGTGCTCCGCGACGCCATGGAACGGGGGGCGCCGGTCCCCCACGTGCTCACCGGCCCCGGCGGGTTCGGCAAGACCACCGTCGCGGCCTCGCTCGCCGAGCACGCCCGGTCCGAGGGCTGGACGGTGTTCTGGGTGCGCCCGGACACGATCCTGCCGAGCATGCTGGAGGTCGCCGTGGAACTCGGCGGCACCCGGGAGGAGGCCGAGGGGTTCAGGACCGCCCCGAGGTCGGCCGCCCGCTGGGTCTGGCGGCACCTGGACGCGTCTCCGCGCCCCTGGCTGCTGGTGATCGACAACGCCGACCAGCCCGAGCTGCTGGACCCGGTGAACAGGCCCGGCGAGCAGCGCGGCTGGATGCGGTCCAGTCCGGGTGGGTTCGTCCTGGTCACCAGCCGAGTGGACGATCCCGCGCTGTGGGCGCCCGCCCAGGTGCACCGCGTGGACTCCCTCGAAGGTCCGGACGCGGTGAACGCGCTCATCGACCACGCGGGAGGACGGGAACTGCCCGGAGCGGAGGAGATGGCCGCGCGCCTCGGCGGAGTCCCCCTCGCCCTCTTCCTGGCCGGGCGCATCCTCGCCACCCACGGGGTCCTCTTCCCCGCCCCGAACTCCCTGTTGGCGCACCTGGACAAGGACCTCGCGCGGCTCGACGAACTCTCCGCACCACTGGTGACCGGTGAGGACGGCGAACGCCGGTTGCTCTCCGGGGTGTGGGAGCTGTCCCTGCGCATGGTGGGCGAACGCGACCCGCACGCTGAGGCCGTGCTGCTGACCCTGGCCCTGCTCGGCCCGCGCAGTCGGACCGTGCCGCTGCGCAGGCTGCCGCTCTCCGGACTGCTCGACCACGTCCTGGCCCCCTCGGAACACCCCTTGGACGAGGCGGCCTTCGCCCGGGCTGTGAACGCACTCGCGGTCCACGGGCTGGTCGAGGTCGACCAACTCCACGAGGAGGTCGGGCTGCGACTGCACCCGCTGGTCTCGGAGACGGTCCGTGCGCGACTCGGCGCGGACGACGCACGCCTGGTCATCGGGGTCGCCGAACTCCTCGCCGGTCAGGTCGACGAGGACCCATGGTTCGAGCTGGGTGCGTTCGCCGCGCTCAACGCCGTGGCCTCACGCGTCCCGGCCCTCGGCCCGGCCTTCCTGGTGGAGACGGGCCTCGCGGAGGCCACCGCCCACATCCAGCTGGGGCAGTTCGCGGAGGCGGAGGGCTCCGCGGGCGCCGCTCGGCGCACCGCTGAGGAGGCACTCGGTCCCGACCACCCCCTCACCCTCCAGGCCCGGCACCTGATCGCGGAGGGGCTGCTCTTCCAGGAGCACGTCTCGGAGGCGGAGCGGGAGTACCTGGCCCTTCTGGAGGACCGTAGGAGGGCCCTCGGCGCAGAACACCCCCGGACCCTGGACACCCTCCACCAGATCGCGCTGGTGGCCGGGATGCGGGACGACTGGGCCTCCGCCCGGGCACAGCACGAGGAGATCCTCCGGGCGAGACTGCGAGTCCAGGGCCCGGAGGCCGTCGAGACCCTGGCCTCGATGGACGCCCTGGGCTACGCCGCGATGCACGAGAGCGACCTCAGCGCGGCGGAGGAGCTGTTCCGGGAGGTCGAGCGGACCCGCAAGCGCCTGCTGGGCCGCGAGCACCGACTCACCATGAACGCCACGTACAAGCTCGGCCTGCTCGCGCTGCGCCGTGGTCGGCCGTCCGACGCCCGGATCCGCTTCCGCGCGGTTCTGGAGACCCGCAGCCGGGTCCTGGGAGAGGACCACCCCCAGACCCAGCTGGCCCGTGAACGACTGGCCGGGGTGCCCCGTCCGGAACCACGCAACTCGGGCGGCTCCTCCGGCTAGCCCGCCACCGGGAGGGCGGCCGGGGCGTCCTCGATGTCGCCGGACACGCCCTCCTGGTAGGCCCTCTTTCCCACCGTGAACACGTAGACGAAGAACAGGACCTCCGCGACCACACCGATGCCGATGGCGATCCACGTGTTGGTGATCCACCCGGTGACCAGGCCCTCGATCAACCCCGAGATGAACAGGACCACCACCAGGCCCAGGACCACCGCGATGGCCGCCCGAGCCTCCTCGCCGAGGGCCCGCAGTCGGGTGCGCTCGCCCGGGGAGATCAGCGACCAGCCGATCTTCAGGCCCACCCCACCGGCGACGAACACGGCCGTCATCTCCAGCAGGCCGTGCGGGAGGATCAGCGCGAAGAACACGTCGCCGCGCCCCATCGCGAACATCATGCCCCCGGCCATCCCGAGGTTGACGGCGTTGAGGAACAGCACGCCGATGGTGGGCAGCCCGAACGCCACTCCGAAGATGATCGCCTGCGCCGCCACCCAGGCATTGTTGGTCCACACCTGGGCTGCGAAGGAACCCGCCGGGTTCTCCACGTAGTAGTTGGCGAAATCGTGCTCGACGTAGCGGGCGATGGACTCGGGGGTGCCCAGGGCCGCCAGGACCTCCGGGTTGGTGGCGATCCACACCCCGGTGACCGTCGCCACGGCGAGGGTCGCGGCGGTCACGCCGATCCACCACCAGCGCAGACGGTAGAGCACGGCCGGGAACACCCGGGTGAAGAAGCCGGTGACGTCGGTCCACGAGGAGGCGTGCGAACCGGTGACCGCGGACCGGGCCCGGGCCACCTGGGAGGTCAGCCGACCGGCCAGTTCCGGATCGTGCCCGGAGGAGCGCACCACCGACAGGTGGGTCGACACTCTCTGATAGAGCTCGACGAGTTCGTCGATCTCCTCACCTGTGAGCGAACGGCGCCGACGCACCAGTTCGTCCAGTCGTTCCCACTCCTGGGCGTGCGCGGCGGCGAACACGTCGATATCCACGTAAGGGACATTACTGGATTCGGTCACCGCCTCCGAGACGGGTGAGAACACGGCCGCGCGCTGGCGGGTAGTGTCAGGGGGACGGTTTCAGACACCCGGTAAGGGAGCGTGCACTGGTGTCCTATCCCGGTGGTGGCGAGACCCGTGACGACATGTACGGCGTGACGCCGCTGGTCACGGGTGACGCGGTGGTACTCGAACTGCGCCCGGCCGGGTTCGCCACGCGCGCGGCGGCGATCGCCATCGACTTCCTCGTACAGGTCATCACGCTGATCGCCCTGGGCCTGGTCGTCAACTGGGTCGCCGTGAGCGTCGACTTCGCCGCGACCAGCGCGCTCTCGCTGGCCGCGACCATCCTCGTCATCGTCGGCTACCCCACCGCGTTCGAGTCGATCTCACGCGGCCGTTCCCTGGGCAAGATGGCCCTGGGACTGCGGGTGGTGGGCACCGACGGCTCCCCCGAACGGTTCCGGCAGGCGCTGGCCCGCGCGCTCTCCGGGTTCGTCGAACTGTGGATGACCATGGGTGTGATCGCCCTGATCACCTCGATGCTCAACCGGGACGGCCGCAGGGTCGGGGACTTCGTGGCGGGGACCATGGTGGTGGAGGAGCGCACCGGCGGCCGCCGCGACGCGGCCATCCCCATGCCGCCGCACCTGGCCGCCTGGGCCGCGACCACCGAGCTGTCGCGCCTGTCCCCGGAGACCGCCAACGCAGCGCGCCAGTACGTCCTGCGCTACGGCGAGCTGGCCGAGCACACCCGCCACGAGATGGGCACCCAGCTCGCCGATTCAGTGGCCTCGCAGATCAGCCCGCTCCCGCCGCCCGGCACCACCCCGCCGTACTTCCTCGCCGCCGTGCTGGCCGAGCGCCGCCGACGCAGCCTGGAGGCCATGAACCCCGGCCACACCGGACGGGGTCAGGGGCGCCAGGATCTGAGGTAGGCCTCCTGGTCGGGGGTGAGGACGTCGATGCCCACCCCCAGGGCGGTCAGTTCCAGCCGGGCCACCTCGTTGTCGGTCTCCTCCGGCACCTCCACCACTCCGGGGGCGAGGGTGGCGTGCTCCCTGGCCAGCCACTCGGTGGTGAGGGCCTGCACGGCGAACGACATGTCCATGACGGCGGCCGGGTGGCCCTCGGCGGCGCCCAGGTTGACCAGCCGCCCCTCGGAGAGCAGCAGCAGCCTGCGGCCATCGGCGAACTCGTACTCGTCGGCCTGTTCACGCACACCACGGTCCACGCCGACGGACAGCGACTCCAGCGCGTTGAGGTCGATCTCCAGGTCGAAGTGGCCCGAGTTGGCCAGGATCGCCCCGTCCCGCATCACCGCCAGGTGTTCACGGCGGATCACGTCGCGGTTCCCGGTGGCGGTGACGAACACGTCCCCGACCGGAGCGGCCGTCTCCATGGTGGCGACGGTGTACCCCTGCATCACGGCGTCCAGCGCCTTGACCGGGTCCACCTCGGTGACGACCACGTGGGAGCCCATGCCCCGGAACCTCTCGGCCAGGCCCCGCCCGCAGTAACCGAACCCGGCCACGACGACGGTCCGCCCGGCCAGGAGCGTGTTGGTGGCGCGCAGGACCCCGTCCACGGTCGACTGCCCGGTGCCGTAGCGGTTGTCGAACATCCGCTTGGTACGGGTGTCGTTGACCGCGACCATCGGCAGCCGGAGTTCGCCCTCCGCGCTCATCCTGCGCAGCCGGATCACGCCGGTGGTGGTCTGCTCGCAACCGCCGAGAACCCCCTCCAGCAACTCGGGACGGCCCACGTGCGCGGTGTTGACCAGGTCGCAGCCGTCGTCCAGCAACAGGTGCGGCCGGGACTCCAGGACGGTGACCAGGTTGCGGTCGTAGGCGGCGGTGTCCATCCCCGCCCACGCGTGCACGGCGACCCCGTACTCGGCGACCAGGGCGGCGGCGGTGTCGTCCTGCGTGGACAGCGGGTTGGAGGCGGCCAGCCACACCTGTGCCCCGCCCGCGCGCAGGACGCGGAGCAGGTTGGCGGTCTCGGCGGTGACGTGCAGGCAGGCTGCCACCCGGAGCCCGTCGAGCGGCCGTTCCTCGGCGAACCGGGCGCGGACGCTGCGCAGGACCGGCATGGAGCGTTCGGCCCACGCCACACGGCGGACCCCGGCCTTCGCGAGGCCGAGGTCCGCCACCTCGTGTGAGGGAGGAGTCATCTGTGGAACGACTCGCCCCTAGTAGCGGTAGTGGTTGGGCTTGAACGGCCCGGCCACGTCCACACCGATGTAGGCGGCCTGCTCCTTGGTGAGCTCGGTCAGCTTGACGCCGAGCGCGTCCAGGTGCAGACGGGCGACCTTCTCGTCGAGGATCTTCGGCAGCGTGTACACGTCGGTCGGGTACTCGTCGGGCTTGGTGAACAGCTCGATCTGCGCGATGACCTGGTTGGTGAAGCTGTTGGACATCACGAAGCTGGGGTGCCCGGTGGCGTTGCCCAGGTTCAGCAGGCGGCCCTCGGAGAGCACCAGAACGGACTTGCCGTTCTCCTGGGTCCACTCGTGGACCTGCGGCTTGATCTCCTTCTTGGTGATCCCGGGGACCTTCGCCAGACCGGCCATGTCGATCTCGTTGTCGAAGTGGCCGACGTTGCCGACGATCGCCTGGTGCTTCATGCGCAGGATCTGGTCGGCCATGATCACGTTGAAGTTGCCGGTGGTGGTGACGAAGATGTCACCGACCTCCAGCACGTCCTCCAGCGTGGTGACCTGGAACCCGTCCATGGCCGCCTGGAGGGCGTTGATCGGGTCGATCTCGGTGACGATGACGCGGGCGCCCTGCCCGCGCAGCGCCTCGGCCGAGCCCTTGCCGACGTCGCCGTAACCGCAGATCACGGCGACCTTGCCGCCGATGAGAACGTCGGTGGCGCGCATGATGCCGTCCGGCAGCGAGTGGCGGATGCCGTACTTGTTGTCGAACTTGCTCTTGGTGACGGAGTCGTTGACGTTGATCGCCGGGAACGACAGGCTGCCGTCACGCTGCATCTCGTAGAGGCGGAGCACACCGGTGGTGGTCTCCTCCGTGACGCCCTTGATGTCCCCGGCGATGGTGGTCCACTTGGTGGAGTCCTTCTTGAGGCTCTCCTGGAGGAGGGTCAGGACGACCTCGAACTCCTCGCTGTCAGCCGTTGAGGGGTCCGGTACGGCGCCGGCCTTCTCGAACTCGGCGCCCTTGTGGACGAGCATGGTGGCGTCGCCGCCGTCGTCCAGGATCATGTTGGGGCCCTCGGCGCCGGGCCAGGTGAGGGCCTGCTCGGTGCACCACCAGTACTCCTCCAGCGTCTCGCCCTTCCAGGCGAAGACGGGGACGCCCTTGGGGTCGTCGACGGTGCCGTCGGGGCCGACCACCACGGCGGCCGCGGCGTGGTCCTGGGTGGAGAAGATGTTGCAGGAGACCCAGCGGACCTCGGCGCCCAGGGCGATGAGCGTCTCGATCAGGACCGCGGTCTGCACGGTCATGTGCAGGGAGCCCATGATGCGGGCGCCCGTGAGGGGCTTGCTGTCGCCGAACTCGGCGCGGGTGGCCATGAGGCCGGGCATCTCGTGCTCGGCGAGACGGATCTCGTCGCGGCCGAACTCGGCCAGGGAGAGATCGGCGACCTTGAAGTCGAAAGCCATGCGTTCCTCACTCGTCAAGTCATGGGTTGCCACCCGATTCTAGGCCCGCGACCACCCTCTGCACACAAACCTCACACAGAGATGTCAGATTCGCGCGATGTGGGGCCGGTGTTGGGTTAGGGTCACCTGCATGGCCGCCCTCGACGACGACCCCACAGCGCACGGACCGCAGGACGCGCCGGTCCCCATCTCCGCGGCAGCCGAGCGGGTCGGCAGCACGGCCCGCATGCTGCGCTACCGCGAGGGACTCGGCCTGCTCCCCCGCACCCAGGAACAACCCACCGGGCGGGGCCACCGACACCGCCGGTTCACGGAGGAGGACCTGCGCACGATCGCGGGTGGGCTGGAGCTGGAGCGCGAGTTCGACATCCCTCCCGCCGCGCTCGCCTTCGCCCTGCGGGTCCTCGCCGAACCCGAGGTGCTGGCCCGGGTGCGCGCGCACGGCGAACGTCTGGGCAGGTTGGCGGCCGCCCCCACCCGCGCACTGGACTTCGAGAAGGAGAAGGCCATGCGCCTGCTGCACTCCCGACGCCCCGCACCCACCGGTACCGGGACGCGCAACAACAACTCTGGTTGACCCGGGGACACGGCCGTCACCGGACACCCGCACCTAACGTTCGGCATGTTTTGGCAAAGAGTCCACGGGCTACGGATGAGACCGTGGACAGCCAACTCGGCGACACGGCCTGGGAGACACTCCCCGAGCGCGTGCGCGAAGACCTCAGGGACGTCGACCTGCTCCGGAACGTCTGGGCCAAGCGGCGCCAGGACCGGCCCCACCAGCAACACGGGGCCGCGCGACGGGAACTGACGCGGGACCGCGTCCGGGAGTGGGGCGGCGGGCCCGACCTCACCGACCTGCTCCTGCACGGCGAGCCAGGGTCCGGAGAACCCATCACCGGGCCTCACGTGGCCGCCCTGGCCGGGCGGGTGGCCGAACTCCCCTCCGGTGGGGAGCGCCGGGGCAACGCGCCCGAGAGCCCCCCGTTGCGGCCGCTCCGGACCGCGCTGTCCACCGAACACACGATCCGCCTGGCCCGCGCCGCCAGTGTTCCCGCCCACCCGGTGGTGCGGGCCGCGCACACCTACGCCGAGTGCGTGCGGGTGGCGGCCGAGGCTTCCGGGGAGGAACCGGACGGCGGCGGGGCGACCTGGGCCCTGCCCTGGGTACTGGCCTCACGGGTCCTCCAGCGGGCCGACCTGCCTCCTCTGCTCCTGGACCCCGGCACACCTCCGCCCGCCCCGGTGGACAAGCGAGACCCCGAGGAGGAGCTCGCGCCCCTGGTCTCCCACATGGCGCGTCTGGTCACCGGGGCGCTTCGCGACGAACTCGCGTGGAACCCGGAGGCGGTGGCCCCGACGGGTCGCCCCGTCCCCCCGCTGACCGCCGTGACGCGCCGCCGGATCCTGGACCACGTGCGGTCCCGGCGCGGCTCGGTCGCGTTCCTGCTGAGCGCCCTGGACCCGGCGGCGACCGCCACCGTGACCTCGGGCGACGGCGGCCGGGGTGGGACCGCGGCGCACTGGTGGACCTGCCTGGAACTGGTGGCGGACGGGGCGTCGATGGCCCTGTACGTGGTCGTGCGGGACGTCGGCAGCCCGCCCTCGGGGGTGTTGGCGGTGACGGCGAACGCGCGCCTGGTGACCCCTGAGGGGGCGCGGCGGGCGCTGGAGATGTCCCGGAGCGAGAGCGTCACCGTGCTGCCCACGGACTGCGTGGACGATCGCTGGCCGCAGGTACGGGACCTGGTGGACGAGGCGGTCTCGCGCGCCGTCGACGGGCTCACCCGGGGTTGAGCTCGGAGGCGGGCCCTGTCGTCAGCCGCTGAGGCCCAGGATCAGCAGGAGCAGCAACAGGATGATGATGGTGACCAGCACCGCCGGGATCACCCAGCCCTGCTGGAGGATCGAGTCCTGCTGGCTCGGCTGCTGGTGCGGCGTGTAGGTCTGGTTCGGGTTGGCCGCCCCGGTCATCATCGGGTTGGCGCCCTGGTGCACGGCCTGCGACTGGTGGTGCTGGCCCGGCGCGCCCGGCCTCGGGTTGGACATGCCCGGGTGTGCGGCGAACCCGGCCTGCCGCGGATCCGAGCTCATCGGGTGGCCGACCTGCCCCGGACGGGGGTTGGAGGTCCCCGGGTGAGCGCCGAACGGGCCCGGGTTGGACACGCCCGGCGGGTAACCCATACCCGGCTGCCCGCCGGTCTGCGGGTACTGCACGGGCGGCAGCTGGTTGCCGTTGAGCATGCCGGTCTGGGCGACCCGCTCGCCCTGCTGGAGGGCGTCGTCGGCGTTGTTCGAGGGGTGGGCCGGGCCGTCGTGGCCGAGCAGCCGCATGAGCAGGGTCTGGGCGTTCGGGCGGCGGTTCGGGTCCTTGTCCAGGCAGGACTCCACGATCGGCCGCAGCGCCTCGTCCAGCCCGTCCAGGTCCGGCGGAGCGCTCACCACGCGGTGCACGACCGCCGGAACGGTGTCGGATCCGAACGGCGCGCGGCCGGTCGAGGCGAACGCGATCACGCAGCCCCAGGCGAAGATGTCGCACTTGTCGGTGATCCCGCGGCCCTCGATCTGCTCCGGCGCCATGTAGGAGGGCGTACCGACGATCGAGTTGGTCATCGTGGCGGTGCCGTCGTCGACCCGGGCGATACCGAAGTCGATCACCCGCGGACCGTCCGGGCCCAGCAGCACGTTGCCCGGCTTGAAGTCGCGGTGGACGATCCCCGCCTTGTGGATGGCCACGAGCGCCGTGGCGGTGGAGACGGCCAGGCGCTGGAGCGCGGCGCCCCGCACCGCCTTGCCCTTGGCCACCGTCTCCTGAAGGTCCTTGCCCGGCACGAACTCGCTGACCACGTAGGGCGGTTCGCTGTCGAGCTGGGCGTCGATGACGGCCGCAGTGCAAAAGGACGCGACCCGCTGGGCGGCCCGCACCTCCTTCTCGAACCGCTTGCGCAGGTCGGCGTCGGCGGACCACTGGTCGTTGAGGACCTTCACCGCGTACTCGTCGCCGTTGCCGTCCTCGGCGAGGTAGACGACCCCCTGGCCGCCCTTCCCGAGACGTCCGGTCACGCTGTAGGCGCCGAACGAGGAGGGGTCGCTCGGCAGTAGCGATTCGGGACCGGGCATCGATGTCCTCCGGAGGTGGGCTGAGCGGGGGCGCAGCATCAGATTAACGGGCACGGGACGCCGGGCGGGGCCGCGATCAGCCGCGGCCCCGGCGGTGTCCCCTCACCCGGGCGTACCGGATATGACTACCGAAACGCCGGGATCGTTCCGTCACCCACCCAACCTTTTCCCGCCGTTCAGGAGAGCGTGCGCGCCTCGTCCACCAGCAGGACGGGGATCCCGTCGCGGATGGGATAGGCCAGGCCGCTCTCGTCGCAGACCAGTTCGTCGGTCTCCGGGTCGTGGCGGAGCGGGGCCTGGCTCTTCGGGCAGGCCAGGATCTCCAGCAGCCAGCCGTCGATCTTCGTGCTCATGGTTCTCGTTCCTCGTGTGGTGGCCGTGTCGGCGCGGGCTAGGTGCGGACGAGGGCCAGGACCTCGTCGCGCAGGCGCGTCACGGCGGAGTCGTCAGGGGCCTCGACGTTGAGTCGCAGCAGCGGCTCGGTGTTGGAGGCGCGCAGGTTGAACCACGCGCCGTCCGGCAGGGTGACGCTGAGGCCGTCGAGCTCGTCGACGGTCACCCCGTCCCTGCCCACGAACGCCGCGCGCACCGCGGCCATGCGACCAGCGGCGTCGGCGACCCTGGAGTTGACCTCTCCCGAGGCCGCGTACCGGGAGTACTCCTGCGTGATCTGCGAGAGCGGACGCTCGTCCGCACCCAGGACACGCAGGACGTGCATGGCCGCGAGCATACCCGTGTCGGCCTTCCAGAAGTCCCGGAAGTAGTAGTGGGCGGAGTGCTCCCCGCCGAAGATCGCGCCGGTCTCGGCCATGGTCGCCTTGATGAAGGAGTGGCCGACCCGGGTGCGGACGGGCTTGCCGCCGCGCTCGGTGACGATCTCGGGGACCGCCGCCGAGGTGATGAGGTTGTGGATGATGGTGCCGCCGGGCTCGCGCTTGAGCTCCTGGGAGGCAACCAGCGCGGTGACCGCGGACGGGGAGACGGGTTCGCCGCGCTCGTCGATCACGAAGCAGCGGTCGGCGTCGCCGTCGAAGGCCAGACCGAGGTCGGCACCGGTCTCACGGACCTTGGCCTGGAGGTCCACCAGGTTGTCCGGGTCCAGCGGGTTGGCCGGGTGGTTGGGGAAGGTGCCGTCCAGTTCGAAGTACAGGGGGACGACCTCCAACGGCAGGCCCTGCTCCAGGACGGCCGGGACGGTCAGGCCGCCCATGCCGTTGCCCGCGTCCACGACGACCTTGAGCTGGCGGGAACCCGAGAGGTCGACGAGCTCGCGCAGGTAGTCGGCGTACCCGGGAAGCAGGTCCCGCTCGGTGACGGTGCCCTTCGGCCCCTCGTGGGCGTCCAGGTCCTTCGCGCCGGACAGGAAGTCCTCGGCGAGCCCGCGCACGTCGGCCAGGCCGGTCTCGGCGCTGATCGGCGCGGCGCCCGCGCGGCACATCTTGATGCCGTTGTACTCGGCCGGGTTGTGGCTGGCGGTGAACATGGCGCCGGGCAGGTCCAGGGAGCCGGAACCGTAGTACAGGAGGTCGGTGGAGCCGAGCCCGGCGAAGACCACGTCCACGCCCTGGGAGGTGACTCCGTCCGCGAAGGCACGGGCGAGTTCCGGCGAGGAGGGGCGCATGTCGTGGGAGACCACGACGGCGGGTCCGCCGGCCACCAGGGCGAAGGCGGCACCGATCGCTCGAGCGATGTCGGAGTTGAAGGTGTCCGGAATCACACCGCGTACGTCGTATGCCTTGAAGATGCTTCCGAGGTCAGCCACGTCTGCTCCGGCCAGGTCGATCCTGCGACGAATTCGGTACAGCGCCCCGTTGTTCGAGCGCCGTACAAAACTAGCAAGAGCGGACCGGGTCAGCCGTTCGGGTGGTGTGGCGGGCGTTGCTCACCCCGGTCGGACTTGACCACGCGCAGGTGACCCCGGCGCAACGTCTCGTGCCCCTCCCCCACGGGCTCACCGGGGGACGGCTCTTGGCGCGCGGGCGGCCGCGCCGCCTCACGTACGGCGTCGGCCAGGGCCTCCAGGTCGTCACTGCCGGGACCTCCTCCCGACGTCTCGACCGGAAGCCGAACGACATCCCAGCCACGCGGTGCGGTCAACCGTTCGGCGTGGATCGCGCACAGGTCGTAACAGTGCGGTTCCACGTAGGCGGCGAGCGGACCGAGGACTGCGGTGGAGTCGGCGTAGACGTACGTGAGCGTGAATACGGCGGGCTGCCTGCACGCGGTGCGGGAACAGCGTCGAACATGGCTCACAGCGTTTGACTGTATGCCTTTACCGAGGGACACGCCAGCATCGTCCCATGACCTGCACAGTTTTTGGGCGACTGTTCTTGACCCGGTGGGTCGGCGTCCCGATTCTTCCCAGGCGCCGGGACTTCGCGCAGCGCCCGTGATGGCTTAGTCTCGAAGTGTGCGACGAGTGCGCCTTTCCAGTGGCCAACCAGACAGAGTGCGGCGCCGGGACCGCCGGGGTCGAGGCATCCGCGGTCCTCTCGTGCCGTCTGACCTGCCCGTCTCCCGGAGCCGAGCGCAGGCCTTCGACGATCTCGTCCTCGACGCCGTCGAACGCCTGGAGCGCCTGTGGGCGCGTGAGCTGGCGAACGTCGACTTCCTCGTGGAGGACGTTCCCCCGGTCCCGCTCCACGGCGACCTCGCCGAGGCGATCCCCTTCTCCCGCCTGGAGATCGACCCCGCCGGCCGGGCCCGGATCATCGTCTACCGGCGTCCGGTGGAGATCCGGACCAAGGACCCCGAAGAACTGGCCCTCCTGGTCCACGAGGCTGTCGTGGAGGAAGTGGCCAACCTCCTCGGAGTCGAACCCGAGTCCGTCGACCCGGAGAACTGATCACCTCAGGGAGTTCTCCAGCTCGTTCAGGCAGGCGCGCCACCCCACCGTGGTGCGCTCTGCCCACTCCCTGCCCGTGAACGTGTGAGCCAGCACCAGTCGGCCGTCACCCTCCAAGGTGAGGCGCAGCTGGTGCTCTCCCGTCTCCGGGTCGAACTCCCGGAAGCCGAACACCCGCGGCGGCTCGACCTCCGTGACCACGGCCGTCGTCTCCCCGCCCTCCTCGTCCCGGAAGGCGATCTCCCCGCCGACCCTCAGGTCCAGTCGCTCGACCGCCATCGGGTACCAACGGTTCAGCCCCTCGGGCTCCGTGATGGCCCGCCACACGGCCTCCGCCGGGTACCCCAGGTTCCGTTCCACCGTCAGTGTCCACCGGTCGTCACCCAGCGACACCAGGTCCATCTCACCCATGACTCCCCCTCCAACCGATCCCTCTCCCCTCACTACCCACATCGCCCCCACCAGCCCCGCCGGAACTGTGCGCCCTGAGTAGAAGTGGAGAATCTGCGAGCCATCCCCGCGTGCGCGGGGAGCAGCGGGGCAACCGTCATCAGGAGTCGTTCACCTTGGGTCCATCCCCGCGTGCGCGGGGAGCAGCCGGCCGCCGTTGTTGACCCCGACTCTGAGACGGGTCCATCCCCGCGTGCGCGGGGAGCAGCGGAGCTGTCCCGCCCCGAGGAGCCTCGATGTGGGTCCATCCCCGCGTGCGCGGGGAGCAGATCGCGGCCACGGTCTCCGTGAACTGCAACACGGGTCCATCCCCGCGTGCGCGGGGAGCAGCCGCCAGTCGTGCGAGCCAGGCCCGCCCCTCAGGGTCCATCCCCGCGTGCGCGGGGAGCAGCGGGTTCCCCGAGATGCCGACGTACTTCCCGGCGGGTCCATCCCCGCGTGCGCGGGGAGCAGCGGGGGTGCTTTGTTGTGCCTGCCATCCTGCCCGGGTCCATCCCCGCGTGCGCGGGGAGCAGGTCGCGGTTGCGATCGGCACGGCGCTGGTCGTGGGTCCATCCCCGCGTGCGCGGGGAGCAGAGTTGAAGAAATACCTTGGCCGTATCGCGGTCGGGTCCATCCCCGCGTGCGCGGGGAGCAGTTGTCTATCAACATGGACGGCAGAGTGCCCACGGGTCCATCCCCGCGTGCGCGGGGAGCAGTGGGACGCTCGCGGCTCTCTCACAAACGACCGGGGTCCATCCCCGCGTGCGCGGGGAGCAGGTCTGGTCAGCGATCCAGGCGGGCGCGATGTGGGGTCCATCCCCGCGTGCGCGGGGAGCAGACTTTTTCACCTGGGAACTTACCGGTGGTAAGTGCTCGTTTTTCCAATTTGTTGAGAAACAGACAAAACCGGCATCCGCCTTCGTTGTTGCTGTCACGGGCGAGCCTATAGCGAGAGCGATGGACTCCTCCACGCCCGCGCTGACCGGGATGCGTGTCGCGGCTGGTCACGCGCGCCATCGAAACCACGGCGGCGAGGGCGGCCGGTGCGTGGGGTTGGGCGGTCTTCGCCTGGTGGGTGGGGGTGGAGGCCGACCCGGTCTCGGCGGTGGGAACGGGTGCTTGTGCGG